>PSRL01000035.1 GCA_003176035.1 Verrucomicrobiota bacterium | reverse complement strand
TTTTCTTGGAGGTAAGTAGGAATCTTTGGAGCGGGCGAAAAGACGGCGACAGGCCCGTGGGTCGGAGCAGTTTGCGCCCCCGGTTGGGTTTGGTTTTCCTCCTGGATCTTGCCTTCATCCGGTTTTGCCTCTCGTCCCTTATTCGGAACCTTACTGATTGTCGCTTCTGCTTTGGCTGGAGCGGGAGCTTTAGTCTTCTCGGTTAATTGAGCTTCAGGCGGAAGTTCGAAGATCTGGGCTTCAATGAATTTTCCAGTATGCGAATCAGACTGTACCGGATGTGCAAGCCAGTGGTTGTGCCAGCCAAAAATCGTCAGAAGGCAAGACTCAATAAGAAGTGCGACCAATAGGGAAAACCCAAGAGTTCGGCGCTCACTGACCTCGTCCGGTTCAAAGAAGAATGTATCGAAGTCGCTGCCTTCGGCGCCTCCGCGGACTTCTCGTTCGTTCACTTCTTTCCTTCAGCCTCTGTGGCCAATGCAAACTTACGAACTCCGATGTTTCGGGCTTTGTCCATGACTTGGACTACGAGGCCATAACTGACGCCGGTATCGGCATTGACCACGACGACGTCTTGAGGGTTGTCGTGCATTTCATATGCAAGTTGCCGCCCCAGATTATCGAGGTTAGCGGGAAGTTTGTTCACGAAAATACTGCCATCTTTGCGCACGGTCAAAATCACATTTTGTTTGAGCGCCTCTGGACTGGATGAGGTCTTCGGGAGCGCAACGGGCATGCTGTTTATCTTGGTCATGGCCAGCGATGAGACGATGAAGAACACCAGGAGGAAAAAGATAACGTCAATCATCGGAATGATTTCTATTCGCGCACGTTTAATTGGCCGCTGTCGAATCCGCATGACTACACCTCAAGTCTTCCGTTGGCTCGCCAAACGAATTTCGACTAATCTGGAAGCTACAGATTCAAGCTGATAAATGAAAACCTTAATTCGTGCCGACAAATAGTTGTAGGCGACCAGACAAATTAAAGCGATGACCAGTCCGGTGGCCGTCGCGATCAACGCCTCCGCCACGCCCCCAGTGATTGCGTTTGGCTCATTCACACCTTTTTCGGACAACACTCGAAAAGAGGCCATCATACCAGTAATCGTCCCGAGGAGTCCCATCAAGGGAGCCGCCGTGATCACCGTGTCGAGAACCTCAATTCGTTTTTCCAAAAGCGGTACCCACTCCTCGGCGCGATTTTTCATGGCCAGTTCCATCTCGGACACTGGACTCGAAAAGTGCTCAATTCCGGCGCTCAAAACCGCCGCTATCGGGTTAGCGAACTCCCGACACTTTGCGTCTGCCGCAGTTAGGTTTCGATTTTGAATTTGAGCCAGGATCTCCTTAAGCGGTTGTGATGGCATCTGAAATTTTTTTCGAAAAGTAAATAGTCTCTCAATGATGACTGTGAGCGCGACCAACGCGGCCGCTAATAGTGGGTACATCATAAAGCCGCCCCGTTCAACGAACTCAAATCCTCCCCAAAACTCGTGCATAGTTACTCCTTGGCTGAGAAAAAACACCATATCCGAAATGCGGATGACTTGCATTTGAGATTTTATGGGCATATAGGACTCTAATTGCAAATTATTTGCAATTGAAAGGGTAGGGCTATGGCGGTTATGACATTGTTCGTCCGGTTAGGGCTGATTCTAGTCACTGTTTTCGCAGCTTCTGCCTGGGCGGGGACTGAAGGGTCAATTTCAGGTACAGTGACCGACCCTCAAGGAATCGCCGTTTCGAATGCCACCGTCAAAATCATTTCCGCGCAAGGGGTGGCGCTTAAGGAAATAACCACTTCGCAGACCGGGGAATTCCAAATCTTCCCGCTTCAGTTCGGATCTTATGATGTCATTGTGAACCTATCGGATTTCGAGCCATACAAGGCGACCGTCCAGGTGGGTTCCGGTGGAAACTCGCAAATCGAAATCCATTTACAACCCAAGGTCACCGGCAAGGAGATGGTCCTCGAGGTCAAAGCGAAGAAGCACTTGATCCCAAGTTCGGCGGCGGTAAGTAGCACAGAAATCAGTCATGAAAAAATTGAAACGCTACCTCAGGGCAATGACATCTCGCTACCCAAACTCCTGGCAACGACCACTCCGGGTGCAGTGCAGGGACCGTTCGGGCAAACTTACTTTCGCGGCAATCATGCCAATATTCAGTATCAAATCGATGGTGTTCAAATGCCAGATTCTCCGTCGAACACTTTCGGCCAGGTCTTCAGCCCCAGGAACATCGATCATATGGAGGTGATCACCGGAGGAATCCCAGCCGAATATGGGGAGCGCCTGGCGGCGGTCATCAACGTGCTCACCAAAAGCGGGCCCGAGCAGCCAGGTGGATCTGTCGAAATCAACTATGGATCATATGATACGTTTTCTCCGACCGCGGCGTATGGTGGATCAAATGAGAGTGGCGGATTCCATTATTACGCTTCCGCCAATTATTATCAGACCTCGCGCGGTCTGGATACGCCACAGCCAAAAGACTCGAGCAATATTGACCAAGGCGGAGAGGATTCCGTTCATAACAAGGCCACCGGCAATAACGAATTCTTAAAGCTGGATTGGCTTTTGGACAACTCAAACAAATTTTCCTTGATTGGTTTCAATTCGACCAACACAGTTCAAATTCCAAACTTTCCTTCTTCATTCAGTTCAACTGACCCAATCTTTAACACGAGTAACAAATACGGAAACGATCCCCTCATCTACATCCCGGCGGACACGGACGATTGGCAAAATGAAGTGAACTCCTATATTCAGACCATTTGGAAGCATAGTTTTTCCGACAGGTCATTTCTCCAGGTCGCGCCCTACTACAAATATTCTTACATTCATTTTCAAAATGATCCCACTAACGATTTGGTCAGCGGCAACGCGAAAGCGGTATCATTTTACGAGAGTCGCACCGTTAATAACTTCGGGCTAAAAACCGACTATACTTTGCGGATCAACGATCAGCATCTTTTCAAGACCGGCATTCAGGTTCAATCATCCGTGGCGCAAGGAAAGATCTCCGTGCAGCAATCGCTGGCCTCTCCGCCGGTTGTCGACGATGGGACTGACAAAGGGATGTTTGAGAGCATTTATGCCCAGGACGATTATTCAATCTCGAAGCAACTCGTGCTCAACGTCGGCCTGAGATTTGATGCGACTCAGTTCACATTCAGCGACGTAAGCCCCTCGGATTCGATGCTTCAGCCGCGGATCGGGTTGAACTACATGGTAACGGACACGACGAAGCTTCATGTCTTCTATGGAAAACTATTTCAGCCCGCGCCCATAGAAAACCTTCGAAGGACGTATGTCGCAACGGGCGGTGGCTCACTTCCGGCCTACGATGTGAAGGCGGAAAAGGATGATTACTATGAGGCTGGCATCGCCCAACAGTTCTTGGAAAGTCACGTTGCAATGTTAAACGTGTACTACAAGGACGCAACGAACATGCTCGACGATCAGCAACTCTTCAACACCTCGATCGCGCAGCCATACAATTTCGCGAACGGATTTGCGTATGGAGTTGAATTTTCGATCAAGGGTGAAATCAGCAGTCATTGGTCTGATTATTTGAACTACTCTTACGAAATTGCGAAAGGCCGGGGTATCGGCGGCGGCTTTTTTGCCACGGGTACTCCCTCGGACAATGACTATCACTTTCTTGATCATGTTCAGATGCAGACGGCGAACGCCGGAGTCACATATAAGGAGAATCAGTTCTACTGGACTGGCCAAGCTCTGTATGGCAGCGGCCTACGCACGGGGGACCAAAACAACACCAGCTTACCAGCGCATCTTACCTTCGATACGACGGTTGGATATAGTTTTAACGGGGATTCCTGGGCCACGAAGTTCAAACTCTCGGCGGACATCCTGAACATACTGGACAATCCGTATCCAATCTCAATTGCCAATGGATTTAACGGCTCGCACTACGCGGCTGGCCGCCAATTCTTTGTTCGCCTAGCGAAAGAATTCTAAAAGGGTGCCCTCATCTGCACTGAGGGCAAGTTCCGAAAAATTCCAAAATGTGCGAAACATCTGAAAACCCGCGCTTGCGAGCGAAGCGATCGATTTCTTCAATCTCCTCGTCATCGATGACCTCCACTCGCTTACACTGATTACAAACAACATGGTGGTGATGGTGGCCGCTTTCGGCGGTTTCAAACCGGGCGATTCCGTCTCCAAACTCGCATCTCCGCAGCAATCCAACTTCAACGAGTCGGGTTAACGTTCTGTACACAGTCGCCTGATCACAGACACGTTTGTTAATCAACTTGTGAACTTCGTCCGCGGTAAATGGACCATGGTTCTCAGAAAGCGCGATCAGAATTGCCAAGCGCGGTTCCGTAGCCTTGAGGCCGGTCTCTTTTAGGGCCGTTTGGGCAGCCTCAATCCTGTGGCCTTGCTGTAGCTCTTTTTTGCGCTGATCCTTTTTCATCGAATTTTCGTCCTCCCGGACCATTTTTTCCAGAGTAAAGCCCTTCTTGAAGGGCGTACACACTTTACTTGTTGAAATATCCCATTCTTTGCGATGTATTGCGAGTCATTCGCATTTGGATTTCTGGCGGAAAAAGGAGCATTTAGACCTTCGTATGGAGATTCGCTGTCAGGATTGCGCATCCTACCTTACCAATGACGTCCAGCTCGCGAAGAACCAGCGGAAAATCAGGTGGGTCGTCGCATTCAGCCTGATCATGATGATCGGCGAGATTTCCATTGGCTACGCCGCAGGTTCAATGTCTCTGGTGGCTGAGGGCTGGCACATGGGATCGCATGTTGGAGCCCTAACGATCACGCTCTTCGCTTATTGGCTCGCGAAGTTGCCTTCGATCGGAAAGAAGCTTTCTTTTGGGGCAGGAAAACTGATTCCATTGGGTGGCTACACGAGTGCGATTATTCTTGGTGTGGTCGCAGTTCTGGTTCTCATCGAGTCGGTGGAAAGACTTTTTGATCCGGTTGCTATTCGATTCGATGAAGCCCTCCTTGTCGCGGTTGCTGGATTGATCGTAAACGTTGTTAGCGCCCTGATACTGAACGTGGATCATCACGGCCATTCACATGACGATCACCACCGCGATCACGCTCTCGATCATGATCACCACGAACATGATCACGGTGATCACGATCGCGACCACCACCATCTGCATAATCACGTTCATGATCACAATATTCGAAGCGCGTTCTTGCACGTCATTGCCGACACCGTCACATCGGTTCTGGCAATATCGGCACTCTTGCTCGGCAAGATGTTCAATTGGTCGTTTTTAGATCCGATCGTGGGAATTATCGGCGCAGGGGTGATCGCCAGCTGGGCGATTCAATTGTGCAGGGATACGGGATGGGAGTTGCTGGACGGTCATTCGAAAACGGTGGATTGGACACAGCTGCGCGAGTTGCTCGAAAACGACGGGACTCACATCGTTGATTTTCATATGTGGCGAATTGCACCCAAGGCCCTGGCCTGCGAGCTGATCGTCACGACTAAAAGTCCGCGTGGGCATGACCACTATAAGAGTGTCCTGAGGAAGCATTTTTCGGCGCGCCACATTGTCGTTGAGGAGCGGATAAATTGAAAAAAGTTTGACCCCTGGCGCAGAGTTGACGCCAAGCTTGAAGAAGCATACCGTGACCCTGTATCAATAGGAGGCAAAATATGGAACCGACTAGAGAGACGACTCATCAACATGGCCCCAATTGCGGTCATAAAAAAGTCCCGCACGGAAACCACATGGACTATCTAAATGAAAACGGATTGCTCGATTGCGCGGAGGGGGCACATGCGGTGGCGATTTCGGAAAAAAATCCCGACCGCTGCAAACCCATGAATGAATCGAAACACGCTCATGGAGCTGGCTGCGGTCACGAGAAGGTTAAGCATGGTGACCACTTCGACTATCTCGTTGATGGACGCCTTGAACATCCGCACGGTGATCACAATGACGATCACGGGCAAATCGTCTGAGCTTCGAGACCGCCCCATGCTATCCAATGCAGATTGGTATAGCTGACTGAATCCACTTCGGGACCATTGGGATTTTCTCCTCTTCACATTGCTTGATGACGCCGGGGTCATCGGCAATGCCGGAGATCAAAATCGCGTTTCTTTGGGCGTGAATATCACGAACGAAGGCAACGCCGTTCTCTGAATCCGAGCCGAGGTCGTAATCCACCAGTAGCACGAAATCGCGCTTATTCTTTCGCAGTTCAGTGATGCCCTTGCGTGCATCCTTGGGTTTAAAGTACGTGAAGATATTGGGGGACTCGCGGTCAATGCACATTTTTCTAAATCGCGTCTGCCAAATTTCGTGAACGGTCGGATCATCGTCGAGAACGATGACGTCGGCGTCTGGTGGAATGATAATGGCCGAGAGGTAGAGATCATTTTTTCTAGCGAGAGGCAGCGTCACCACTACAGTAGTGCCGATATCCACCCCTGATTGGACAGTTAAGTTCCCTCCCCATGATCGAACATATTCTACGGCTGTGGACAAACCGATTCCGCTGCCATGTTCCTTCGTGGTAAAAGACAGTTTTCCAACTTTGCTCAAAAGATCGTTCGGTATTCCTATACCATTGTCATTGATTACGATCTCGACAGTGCCAGGTCTTGGTTCGGTCAGCAAAATTCCAATTCCGCCTTTGCGCTCGATCGCGTCGATTGAATTCCGAACCAGGTTCGCCATCATTCTTCTGAATAAAACGGGGTCCACATCAACGAACAGTTCAAATTCGGAATCCTCGGGATGAAAAACAAAATCTATCTGCTTATTAACTTCAGCCGCCAATGCTTGAAATTCGGTGATCATTGGTTGGATCAACTCGACCAGCATAAGGCTCTTTTTTTCACGAGACGTGTTGGTTATCTTTTGAAAATCGTCATCAATTTTGATTTTTGGAATTTCATTGACCGTCGCATCGATTCGCTTAATCGACGCGGCCATAACCGC
>PSRL01000134.1 GCA_003176035.1 Verrucomicrobiota bacterium | reverse complement strand
GATTCCATGACGGTCTCCTTCCAAATATCTTTTTATGCCGGTCTGGTTTTATCTTTCCCGTTTTTAATCCTTTTTCTAGGGGAATTCATTTTACCCGCTTTAACACCTCGCGAAAAAAAATTTCTTTTTCCTGCGGGCACCTTTTGTACGCTGTTATTTCTCTTCGGAGTGGCTTTTGCCTATTTTAT
The DNA here is from genome assembly GCA_003176035.1 of Verrucomicrobiota bacterium. GTDB lineage: Bacteria > Verrucomicrobiota > Verrucomicrobiia > Chthoniobacterales > Xiphinematobacteraceae > Xiphinematobacter. Next base: position 12,516 of record PSRL01000134.1, on the reverse strand, counting down.
AGTCCTTCCGGATGCCCTGACGTTTTTCTTCCGAGATGCGCGCTCGATGAATTGGCAGCCAACTTGGACAGTCAGAGAATACTATACGTTTGTTATTCAATTCGTTATTGCATTTGGATTAGCATTTGAATTGCCATTAGCTGTACTACTGATTGTTAAACTAGGCTGGGTGAATGTTGCTTTCTTACGAAAGACCCGCACTTTCGCACTGATTATCATTCTTGTTCTGGCAGCCGTAATCGCTCCGACGCCCGATTTACTAACCTTTTTTTTGATGGCAGCCCCCATGTATGCCCTCTACGAAATCTGTATTTGGATTGCAGCCTTTGTGGAGAAAAAGTCGGTGGGAAGATAAGAATCTATCAAACAATTACTTACTAGCTATTGCCAGCAGCGGCAGCTGCCGGACGCGGGGCAAAAAGACTGAATTATTTCCCCGAGAAATCAGCTAAAAACCCCTCTACAGTTTGATTGAACTTTTTGGGACACTCCAAGTTTGCAAGATGGCCAGCGTTTGGAAGGCGAACACATTTTGCGTTGGGAATGAGCCGTGCTAATTCCAAACCAGATGCTGTGTTGCCTTTGTCATATCCGCCGATAATAATTAAAACAGGGATGTGAGGACGACCCGGTTGCAGCAGACGAATAAAGGCGGGGGGCTCCACCCGTATTCGATGTTCGGCGATGAGTCGCTGCTCACCTGACCACGCCTCCACCATGCACTTCACCTGAGGCCAAATAGCGTCGCGGTTGGGACCACAGACGGAATATAATGTAGAGAGCCACTGGCGGCGATAAGTGTCAATTCCGAGTTTCTTCCATTTTTCCGCCGAGACGATGCTTTGGTGGAGTCGGCGGAGAGCCCGCTCAGCCCGCAATTTTGCGGTAGCCGTTTCAGAACTGGGCATTGGACTGACTCCGCCGCTTGCGACTGTCAATGAGAGCAGACGGTTGGGATACTGAGCTAGGAAATCTACTCCTTCGCTGGCACCGAGTGAAAGTCCGATCACATGAGCTCGTTGAAGTTTGAGAGTGTTCATGAGGGTCAGGAGATCGGTGGGGTGAGAGTAGGGAATATCGATGGCCGCGCGCGATTTGCCATAACCGCGAAGATCGTAGCGGATGGCACGGTAATTTTTTGCCAATTCGAGGAACTGAGGGTCCCACATCCGCCGGTCCAACGTATATCCATGCAGCAAAATCACAGGCTGCCCCTTGCCGGAAATTTCGCAATAGAGCTCTCCTCCAGGTACCGGAATCCATTTGCTTTGGATTAAAGAAGCATTCGAAAGATGTGGGAGAAGCGCGCATGAAAAGAACAAAAAAAATCTCCACATAGGGGGGAGGCATGGGTTCGGAATTATGAAGGAGGGGAGTGTAGCGCCGTAGATAAGGTTTCCCATGGGAGGGTGGCACATTTTACGCGCGGCGGAAATTGGTGCACTCCCGCTAGGACTTTCAATGTTTCGGAAAGAGCTTCCGGCGGAGCGCCCTCAACCACCATCTTTCGAAATTTGGAGCAGATTTGCAAAGCTTGAGAACTGGGTAATCCCTTCACTGCACCAGTCATTAGGGAAGCGGATGCCGTACAAATTGCGCAAGCACTTGAGGTAAACTTAATTTGTTGGATGATGTCGTTGTTAACGATGAGTTGGACTTGTAATTCATCTCCACAAGAGGCATTTCGTCCCTCAGCCGAATGGGTGGCGCCCTCCAGAGGCCCAAAATTTTTTGGGCGCTTGGAATTTTGAAGAATCACTTCTTGATAAAGTTCCGTATCCATCCTGATTTATGCGCGGAAAAATGTGACAGCTTTTTGGACTCCTTCCAAGAGTCTTTGGATTTCTTGACGCGTATTATAGAGATAAAAGCTAGCTCGGCTACTGGATGGAGCTCCTAATTTACGCATCAAAGGTTGGGCGCAATGATGGCCCGCCCGTAAGGCAACGCCTTGAGCATTTAAGAAAAACACCAGGTCATGCGCGTGAATTCCCGGGATTTCAAAGGTGACAAGGCCGGCGCGGCCGACACTAGGACCAAATAGGCGAAGCCCATCGATTTCTTGGAGGCCCTTAGCGGCCTCTTCAGCCAGGGCAACAGAGTGTTTAGCGATATGTTCTCTCCCAACGGAATCCAAAAAATCCATGGCGGCATGGAGTCCGACAGCTTCAATGATGGGAGGGGTTCCCGCTTCAAATCGAGCAGGTGGGTCACTAAATGTAGCTTCATCGAACGAGACGCGCTCCACCATTTCCCCTCCATACTGCCACGGGGGCATTGCGGCAAGAAGTTCATGGCGCCCATACAGGACTCCGATGCCTGTGGGACCGCACATCTTGTGGCCGGAAAAAACCAAGAAGTCGCAGCCGATTTCACAAACATTTAATGGCCGGTGCCCTGCGGATTGTGCGGCATCTACGATGGTGGTGACCTCATTCTCCCGGGAAAGAGCACAAAATTCCTCGACTGGTTGGATGGACCCTAAGGTATTGGAAACATGTGCGAAGGCAAAAAGACGCGGTTTTTTACGGATTAAGGCCCGAGCACGTTCGATATCCAGCACTTGGGTCACCGGATCCACCGGAACATAGGCGATCGAAGCCCTTTTCCTCCGGGCTAATTGCATCCAGGGCAACAGGTTACTGTGATGTTCTAATTCGGTAAGAAGCAGCGTATCCTCTGCCTGTACGTTTTGTTCGCCCCAGGTATTTGCCAATAAGTTGATGGCTTCGGTCGTGCCGGAGGTAAAGACAATCGATTCCGGTTGTTTAGCCCGGATATATTCAGCGGCGCGTTTGCGGGCTGCCTCATAGGCGGCTGTTGCACGTTCGCTGAGTTCATGAAGACCGCGGTGGACGTTCGCATATTCAAAGCGAGAAAATTCCGCCATTCTTTGAATCACCTCTTCGGGCTTCTGAGTGCTGGCGGCATTATCCAAATAGGCAATGTGGGCTGTACCTATCGCTTCTTGCCTAAAAAGAGCAAACTTATCCCGAAGCTCATAAAATGTAGGTTTGCAACTCATAACCGCGCGCAATGTAATCTATTGCGTATTCTCCGCATTCAGTCAAATACAGGAGCGCCCTTCACTCCCAAGTCTTAGCCACAGAACACCATACGGAATGTCCATCTCTCTCTAAATAATGAGTGCCGTTTCCCAAACCTCGGGGGGTCTGCGCGAGAAGCAGTTATGACATATAGCGAAATCCCTATAAAATGATTGAGTCAATTATGAGCTCATGACGCATTAATAGCTTGGTACGGGGACCCCTTTCCGGTAGGAAGCTTTCAGCATCTCATATTGTTTCGATATGTTCTGATTCCCCTCTGAGAGAGCTCCTAAAAACAAGCCGCGTGCTTTATGAAGGGTCTCTTCCCACTCGGCTTGCGGGTTTGAATCCGCCACAATGCCTGCCCCCACATGAAAAGAAACCGCATCGCCTTTTTTTATGGCGGTGCGGATGGCGATATTAAAGCGACTCTCTCCGTTGTATCCAAAAAATCCGATAGCACCTGTGTAGAGGCCACGCGGAACGGGTTCTAATTCGGCGATGATTTCCATGGCACGTTTCTTTGGCGCACCGGTGATAGATCCGCCTGGAAAGCATGCTTTCAAAGCTTGGATATGAGAAACATCGTCTCGGAGTTCTCCTTCGACTGTAGAAACCAAATGGAACACCTGCGGATAGGTTTCCAGACGTAAGAGGTCCGGCACATGAATGGAACCGGGTTTGCAGACCTTGCCGACGTCGTTTCTTTCCAAATCCGTGATCATAAGAAGCTCCGCCCGTTCTTTTTCGGACGCAACTAATTCCGCAGCGAGTTCGGAATCTCGTTGCGGATTCGAATGGCGGGGGCGAGTGCCCTTAATGGGACGGGTACGAATATGCTGATTCTGGATATTTAGGAAACATTCGGGGGAGGAGGAAGCTACTTCATCTTCTCCCAATCTGAGGAAGGCCGAGTACGGTGCGGGGGAAACGTGTCGCAACGCCGCGTAATACTCCCAGAAATCACCTTCAAACTTTGCTCGAAAACGATGGGCGAGACAGACCTGATAAATATCTCCGGCAGCAATATATTCCTGGGCACGCTCTACGAGACCAATAAACGTGGCTCCTTCCATATCGGAAGAAAACGAAATGTTTAAAGAGGACCGAGGGGGAAGGAGGGGAGGGCTTTGATGAGAAACAGTGATTTGTGGATAGAATCCAAAATGGAAACTGCCATCGTAGCGGACAAAACCGATTGCGGCACCTTCCTCCAATTTTTGGGTGCGCTGCCGACGCGAGAAAACTTTTTCCAACAACTCCCAATCAGTGCCGCTGACCTCTTCTTCGGGGTCGGCCGCCACCAGGCTGAGCCCGGATGGACTCGTGTTTAAAGTTTCCAAAAGTATCAATCCAGGTCGCTCTTTCCAATTTTTGGCTAATTGCAATATCTCCGGTGATGAAACTTCGTTGCGAGTTGGTTGCTTGAAACTTGACATGGAAGTTGTTTTCCTAAACAGGTTACGCCTCTCTGGGGTGAATCGCTTTGAAACTAATTTATTCTCTGATGTTACGCAAGAAAGGGAAAGTTGCTGCCTCGGATCAACTTTTTACTCCTCAAGTCCTTGAACGCACGCCACGACAGCTACTCTAAAAAATTTTTTGGAATGAAAATATACTCGAATTTCGAGGAGAGTTTGCAAAGATTTTCTCCACCGATCTTGCTCTCGAAGTTCATCTTGTTTTCAGCCTATTCCACATTTTTTGCGGTCATTTCCTGCGTCGTTTTTGTGACTCCTTCTGCATTTGCAGAGCCTTTACCTAAAAAGACGCAGGAAGTTGATGCCGTGGCTCCGGAAATTCCTGGTCCGACTCCATTGCCCTCCGCAACTGCGCCTCCAACTGACCAGCAGCTAGTACCACCGCCCGAAGGCAATGAGGATAAGACCCGGAATGTGAATACCGCAGTGCCGGATACGGGTCCCGACCCCGGGCCAACCCCATCCAGCGAGGGAGTTCCTCCGGGGCCGCCAACAGCCGCGGATCCCAACGCCTTAATCCCTGCGGCGGAAGTAACCCCAACGCCCGCCGTTTCTTTGAAAGACGCCGAAGCGCAGCAAAAAGCCTTGGACTCTCAGGAGCTTGCAAAATATAAAGCCGCCAAAATTCAGGCAGAGAAAGTTCCAGCCATTCGAAGCCTATATGAGCGTGCTCAACGCGCGCCAACTGATGAGGATTATCGTGCGGCTATGCGAGAATACTACCGAATGCTTTTCAAAAAAATAGAACGTCTGGAACCTTCCTTAGCTGACAAAGCCCGCGGTATGCAGGAAGCCTACCTCAGAAGGCTCGCTCAAACCCGTATCGAGCCTACAATTCCTCTCCACCCCCCACCCACACCAGTACCATTGAGCCCCTAAAGTCGGCGGAGATTAGCTCTCAGCCAATAAGTTGTTTTGATTATGAATCGCAATAACCTTGAAATGAAAATTTTTACAGGGACAGCTCATCCCAAATTGGCGAGAGACATTGCCGATTATTTACAGGTTCGCCTTGGAGATGCCGTAGTGTCCTCCTTCCCCGATGGGGAAACCTTTGTAAAAATTAACGAAAATATCCGAGGAAAGGACGTTTTTATCGTTCAACCCACATGCCCGCCCACTAATCAAAACCTTATGGAACTTTTGATTTTGGTGGATGCGGCACGTCGAGCCAGTGCGGCTCGCATCACCGCTGTAATTCCGTTTTTCGGGTATGCACGACAAGATCGCAAAGACCAGCCGCGTGTGCCAATTACGGCGAAATTGGTCGCAAATCTCCTTGTCGCCTCCGGAGTCAACCGAGTGCTCACCATGGACTTGCACGCCCAACAGCTCCAAGGATTTTTTGATATCCCTGTGGACCACTTGTATGCCTTGCCAGTCCTAGCTCGCTATCTCTGGGACAGCTCGTTTGAAAACCTCGTTGTTGTTTCACCGGATGTCGGCGGCGTCAAAATGGCTTCCGCTTATGCCCAAGCCCTGGGGACCGGGCTGGCGATTGTCGTAAAAAGGCGCCTTTCAGCCACTGAAGTGGAAGCGCTTTATGTGATTGGAGAGGTTCATGGCAAGAATGTGTTGATAGTGGATGACTTAACGGAAACGGCGAGCACCTTGACAGGTGCCGCTAAAATCCTACGCGAACATGGGGCTAAAGATATCTGCGCAGGAGTTTCGCATGCGGTATTGACAAACCATGCCCTGGAAAGGTTAAAGTCCTCCGAGATCAGGCAGTTGATTACAACTAATAGCGTGCCGGTGCCTCGGGATGCCGGTGACCGCGTCGAAGTATTATCCATCGCAGAATTGCTTGGCGAGGGGATGAGACGCATTCACGCCGACGAGTCGGTCAGCTCGCTTTTTCAATTAAAGAAACAGACAAAAGATGGCTAAGCAACTCAAGCTTTCGGCGGCTCCACGAACGGAATCAGGCCGAAACGCGGTAAAAAAAGTACGCGCTCGCGGTGGTATTCCCGCAGTTATTTATGGTGGCTCCGAAGCTCCTGACAATCTTGAAATTAATCGTCGCGAAATTGAGAAAATTCTCTCTCATGCGGTTGGAGAAAATCTTCTGGTGGAACTTCAGATTGCAGCCCAAGGAAAAACACGCCTTTCCTTGATTCAGGAAGTTCAGCATCACCCGGTGCGAGGCGAAATACTCCATGTTGATTTTCAGGCTGTTTCGGCTACTGAAACCATTCAGGCGGAAATTCCAGTGGAGGCCAAGGGCGAATCAAAGGGTGTAAAAACAGGTGGCGGACTTCTTGAACAAAGTTTGCGTGTCCTATTAGTGGAATGCCTACCACAAAACCTTCCTGACGTAATTCATATGGATGTCTCGGCTCTGGAAATCGGCCAGTCCTATCACGTCAGAGATCTGGTTCTCCCCGAGGGAGTCCAAGCGATCACCGACCCGGAATTGACAGTCTTTCGCATTTCCGAGCCTACTGTCGCTGTGGAACCAACTGCCCTTACCGAGCAGCCTAGTGCTCCCGAAGTGATCAAAGAGAAGAAGTCAGAGGCTGCGGCGGCGCAGGAGGCGCCCAAAAAATAGAAGCTTGCGATGGAAGGAGCCTTCCTCCGGCTTATCGTGGGCCTGGGGAATCCGGGAAATGTGTACAAGAGGACGCGGCACAATATCGGTTTCATGGTTTTGGATCAACTGGCAAAAAAGAGGAATTGCTTGTTTAAACGCGAAGGCAAAATCGACATTACCAGAGATCCTCTAGGAAGGTTTCTGATGAAACCGATGAATTACATGAATCTTTCCGGTCAGCCAGTAGGAGAGTTCACTCGCTATTACAAAATTTCGCCGGAAGAAGTGTTGATTGTCCTTGATGATAGCGCGCTGCCGACAGGTGCTCTCAGGATTCGCAAAAAAGGAAGTGCTGGAGGGCATAACGGCCTTGCGTCGATACTGCATCACCTTTCCACTGAAGCCGTGCCTAGGCTGCGTATTGGGATCGGTGCCGCCAATCACAATATGACCGACCATGTTTTGAGTGAATTTTCCCGAGAGGAGACTCTCATCATGGAGCAGGCAACCAGCCGAGCTTGCGAAGCCATTGAAATTATCAGTTCCTGTGGAATGGATCTCGCAATGAATCAATTTAACTAGCTGGCATTACGCATCTTTAGGAACTCCGGGAGCAAATTATCCTCAACAGGGTGTTCCTCTTATTGCGTAATGTCATTAAACCAACCCAACTAAGAAAATCACATGTCTCATCACATCCGTCAATATGAAGCTTTCTTCGCCCTGGATACCCGCGGCAAGGAAGAAGGTAATAAAGAAACTATCGAACGTCTGGAAAAGGAGTTTGCTGCGGAAGGCGCAAAGATTCTGCAAGTACAGCGTCTGGAAAAACGCGAACTCGCATACGAGCACAATCATCTGAAATCCGCCTACTTCGTGAATTTCATCTTTGAGTGCGAGCCATCTCTCATCGAACGACTCAGAAACAAATTTAAACTCGATGAGGAAATAGCCTTCCAACAGTATTCCGCTTTGCAAACACAAAAAAAATAAGGTATCCTCTTCTCGTTAGAGATACCTTTGACGGCTGACTGGCCGTATCGGTATGGGTCGTTATCTGAACTTATCCGAATTTGTTTACCTCCTATGGCCAACGTCAATAAAGTGATCCTTATCGGGAATGTCACTCGAGATCCTGAACTGAAGTATACCCCTAAAGGGACCGCTGTGTGCGATCTCGGGCTGGCCGTCAACCGTTATTATACCCTGGATGGAGGGGAAAAAAAAGAGGAGACAACGTTTGTGGATGTCACCCTTTGGGGAAGGCAGGCGGAAATAGCTCATCAATATCTTAAAAAGGGTTCGCCAGTTTATATCGAAGGGCGACTTCAACTGGACACTTGGGAAGATAAACAAACCGGACAAAAACGGAGTCGGCTGCGCGTTATTGCGGAAAACCTCCAACTGCTTGGAGCCCGCCAAGGGAATCGAATGCCCTCCGATTCTGGATTTGAAAGCTCACCTCCTGTTTCAACTTCTTACCGTTCAGCGACTTCCGAGCAATCTGTTTCGGTTTCTCAACCGGATGACGATGATATTCCCTTTTAAGAAAACGAAGAAAACGCAGTGTGAGAATTCACCACAACTGCGCCGGCCTTCCTAGGTCTGGGAGAGGTTTCTACATACAGGATCGCTCATGAATCTGTTGTTTTACTGAAATGAACCTGGTGTCCCTTAAAACGAACCCCCTTCATCTTTTTAAGCACCCGGGAAACCTGGTCGGTGGAGATGTCCACAAGGGAATTTTTAGGCAATAGTTGGATAGCGCCTATTTGTGAGGGCTCCAGTTGTGCGGTACCCACAATCATGCCTACAATATCGCCGGGACGAATGCGGTGTGCGCGACCCACATTCATCGAAAGGCGTGTCATTCCTTCCTCATGGGAGGTTGCAGTCGAGCGGCCTTTGGATTGAGAGAGGGATCCTCCTCGGCCAACGTTTTGCTCTTGAACTTCACTATGTTCGCGCTTGCTGCTCTCGCTTATTTTGTTCCGATCTTCCGGATTTAAAAGGGAGATGAGGGCGGATGCAATATCCGTAGGGCTATGACCTTGGTCAAGAAGTCGGTCAATCAGCGCATCCTGCCGCGGATATTTTCCATCCTCTAAAATTTGACGCAGTGTTTCAAAAAAGAGACTTGCCCGCCGTTCTTCCACTTCTTCCAAGGAGGGAATCCGCTCGCGCCGCATGTGACCCTTCGTAAAACGCATGATGTCCTGCAGCTTGTAAATTTCGCGTCCCTCGACAAAGGTAATAGCTTTGCCGTCACGTCCTGCGCGGCCGGTGCGTCCTATGCGATGCACGTAATCTTCACCGTCTTGTGGGAGGTCATAGTTAAAGACGATATCGATATCTTCCACGTCCAAACCGCGAGCGGCGACATCTGTGGCTACAAGAAATTCGAAACCGCGTTTTCGAAATTTAGCCACCACCCGTTCCCGCATTTTTTGCGAGATATCCCCGTGTAGTTTATCAACTGAATATCCTCGCGCGATAAGATGATCGATCAATTCATCCACCATTCTTTTTGTTGCACAAAAGATAATGCCCAATTTGACATCATGCATGTCGATCAAACGACAGAGCACTTCTAATTTTGACCGTCGATTCACCTCGTAATAGATCTGGTCAATTGCCGGAACAGTCAGAGTTTGAGCTTCGATCCGTATCCGCATGGCGTCGCTCGTAAATTTCTCAACGAGCTGTAAAATTGGACGCGGCAAAGTGGCGGAAAATAAGGCCATTTGGCGTTCTGAGGGCGTTTGGCTAAGGATTCTTTTAATATCCTCCAGAAATCCCATATCGAGCATCCGGTCAGCCTCATCGAGTACCACCATGCGGATTTGTTCCAACTTTAAGGAACCTCGTTCGATGTGGTCTAAAATGCGACCTGGAGTGCCGATAATGATCTGGGCGCCCTCATTAAGACCGCGAAATTGCCGCTCGTAAGATTGGCCCCCGTAAATAGGCAATTCGCGAATTCCCTTTTTGAAAAAAATCAACTTATTCACCTCTTCAGCAACCTGCACTACCAGCTCCCGAGTCGGACACAGAATCAGCACCTGAGGTGCCTTCAAGGAAACATCTACTTTTTCGATGCCTGGTATGGCAAAGGCGAGAGTCTTTCCTGATCCCGTTTGAGACTGCCCCAAGACATCCTTACCCTCCAATAGCGGGGGAATGGCCTGAGACTGTATTGGCGAAGCTTCTTCGAACCCTAGTCGATCAATGGCTTTCAAAACCTCTGAGGAAAGCCCGAACTCAATAAACAACTTTTTCTGCACTGGGCATAGTATACGGATTTACGCTCCCATTACGATGGAATTCGGAAAAATGATCGCGGTTTCTTATCAGCTCAAAGAAGTTTTTTCAAAAATTTGATTTTACTCACGATAAGTCTCTATCTAGCAGGATAATATATCTATTCTTGACGTTAGCAGAGGACTTACTTGGGAAATCCGTAAACCCACCCTGGCAGTGAGAAACCCTCCTCTTGTCACTCTTTTATGCGCTTGGAGTCGCCCTGAGATCGATTCCATCAGCCCCAGGAAGGGCTCGCGCTCAGGTGGGAAGTGGACAAATTCCGGCGCGGTGACTGGGATGTTTCGAAAAACTGGAGTGCTGGCGTGCCAGCGGCACCCTTTGTGGCAACGCCGGCCCCTAGTTCCGGGATAGGTTCTCAGTATATGGCACACCCCTATAAAATAATCACTTATTTGGATGGCATTTTTTCTTCGGGTGCGGGGGGGGTGAACTTTGGCATTTAGGATGGATTCACGAATGATTTCTGTAGTCGACCGTGGTATAAATTACGCAAAAAAAAGAATAAAATTTTTTGTTCGAACGCACAGGCTGAAGGAAGCAAGTTCGCGGTGTGGGTGAAGTAGCCGCGGGACAATGAGACTGTCAGTGTATCGACGTAGGTACCATAGGTAAAATATGATGCGATCTTATTTTTATACTTTGTTAAATGATCTCTCAAGACAGATGCAATTGCCCTTTGATTCGCATTTGGAAGGATCTCGAGTGCGTTTTAAAATAGATAAAGATTACCACTTTGGATTGGCTCTGGATAATTCCGAAGAATTTTTGATATTTGAGTGTTTTCTATTAGAGAGAAGATTTGTCGATACAGAGGCGATGACGTATCTTCGCTTAAACTTTGCCGCCGCTTATCACGATGGTTGCTTTATATCCGTTGATCCGAATACGGACAGCGTTGCCCTTTTGGCACGTTTGCCACTTCAAGGATTGGAAGTGGCCCGAGTTATTGAAATGATGGAAACGATGCTTCAAGTTGCGGATAAGATAATCGCCGGAGATTTCTCGCGTAGCACCGCCACCTCAGCGCAAGCATTTGATTTTTTGTCACAAATGCGAGCGTAGCAAATTACAAATAAAGTGCCTAGCATTGATGCCAATAAACTGTCTCTCCGGGAGCTCCATCAAGCACTGGTGCAAATTGCCCCCTCCTCTCTGCAAGAACCTGCTCAACTCGAGGGGAAGAGCACAATTATATTAGGTCGAAGAATCAGTTTATTGCCTCATTCAGGAAGAGAAAAATTAAATATCAAAAAATTAATGGATATCATCCATGAAAAAGGAGGGATGATTCCGGATGAACTCATGACCTATTATTGCGGCGAGAATGTGGACAAGAAAAAGCCGTTGCTGGGGCGTGATGTTTTGAAGCTAGTGGGAAGTGCCGTAGCAGAAACAATGGTGAAGGGTCCTTTGGTACAAGTCGGCGAGACTCTGCATAGGCTGGGATTAAATTCTCCTCAGCAAGCGGAAAAATTTTTTAATAAGTATTTTGATATTGAATTAGAATTTAAGGAGTTTGAAGGTAACGGTGAGCGTGAAGCAGGATTTCCAGGCGTGTGCCAATTAATTGAGGGACACCTTTGTGGCCTAGGTCAAGCTGCTTTTAAGGAAGTCTATAAAAGACCGGAATGTCTGAGTTCACTAGCCGATCGTTCCCTTAAGGGGGAGATTGTATCAACTGTACTAGCCAACGCTGCAGAGGTATTTAAGCAGAGAGCGGAAAAAGAAAAAAAGATGGATCAGGAGCTGGGACAACTACGACCAGAAGCAGAATACGACAGACCTGCTGACGCCGTAAATGAGGGAGCTATGCTGGGCCGTCTTTTAGATGACCGAGATCTTCAATCCGACCGGGACATTATACGAAAATACATCAAATCTTTTACAGAAGACAAATTCACGGTAGACGCGGCGCTTGTGCCTCTCCGTGGCAGAGAGGGGAGAAGCCAAGATAGGGAGGCCCTGATCCGGACGGCCACGTCCTATTTTGAGGGAAGACCTATTTCTTCGAAAGAGGCTGAAGAATTTTCCAGATTTCGGCCAGCGGCATCTACTTAGTACGCCCTGAAAAAGGGCTGAAAAGCATCCGGCGCCTGCGTTGCTCAGTCGTCGAGTAGCGCAAGGCTAC
>PSRL01000039.1 GCA_003176035.1 Verrucomicrobiota bacterium | reverse complement strand
AATTTCGTTACCAAATTGCCTCCGGACATTGATGCTTTCTAGCCAAAAGGACTTTTTCAGGGACGACTATTTAGGGAAATATGGGTTGACTGGGACTCGAACCCAGAACCAACGCCTTAAAAGGGCGCTGCTCTACCATTGAGCTATCAACCCCTCGGGGGATCAATGGGTGTGAGATTCTTCTATAAAAGGCTGGGGAGGGCAAGCTGAATCGAGCGAATCGATCGCTTTCCGGATTTCCTGTGCGCTGCCGCGGGTTTGGGCTTTCAGCGTCCGCCATACAATCCGTCCATCGGAGACAAGAAAGGACGCCCGGGAAGAATAGATTCCCATCAATGATGGAACTCCAAATGCCTTAGCGAGAGCACCATTCGTATCCGAAATGAGCGTAAAAGGGAGCTGATACTTGCTTTGGAAGGCCTTTTGTGCGGCTGCCCCATCGCGGCTGACTCCAATAATTTGGAGTCCTCGAGTCGTCAAATTCTCGAAAGAATCTCGTAGGGAACAGGCTTCCGCCGTGCATCCTGGCGTGTCCGCTTTGGGATAAAAATAGACTAAAGTCAGACCTTTCGCATAAATTTCCGCAAGGTTGATTTTGTTGCCGTCTTGATCTGTGGCAGTAATGGCCGGGGCCTCGACGCCAACAGAGAGTGGCTCCGCTTTTGCAAAAATAGTGGAGCTAAGCATTGCGACCAAAAGACCGCCCAAGGTGCGTAATTTGCGAATCCAGGTCATGTCAACAGGCTCACCTTTTGATTTTTAGCTGTCCAAGTTGTAATCTCATTTTTTACAAACCACAAGCCTCTCTCAAATCAGAATTTTCCGAATTTCTTCCCGGGCAACAGAATTTTTAGTAACGCCGGCTTCGTAGGTTTTGGGAGAGAATCAAAAAAATCACATGCTATAGCGTTGACAAATAGGCTGAGAAGCAGACAGCATTTTCGTCTCTTTGAGAATTATGACAATGGTTCCGTCACAACCAGATGCTCTTTGGCTTGCCATATTCATGAACTCCGAATTGTTTTAGAATTGCAGATGGTTGTTTTTGGACCTTGTTCGGATTTTTTCAGGGAAAGCATCTCCACTCATATCGACAAAGCGTCGGTAGTAACATTTCAATAGTATTTTTTCACTTATGCGCGAATTTCCGGCCTCTCCCATGCAGGCGGCGGTCCATGCTGCTTTTCTAAATTCTCTCACTCATTCGACGGCGAATACGCAGGTGTCGATTAATTTTGGTGAGTTCATTGAGGTTCCATTAATCCATAAAGCTTGGAAATGGCTCGTACACCATCATGGATTGCTGCGGTCCAGTTTTAAACGCCCGAGCGGAGGCACGCTTACCCTCCGAGAGCATGAGGATTGCGAGATTGCATGGCGTTCCTTAGATTGGACAAAGGTGCCTCAGGAAGAAATCGCTCCCAAATGGCAGCAACTCCAACTCGAAGACGCATCGGAAAGCATCGATCTTGCTAAGCCACCTCTCTATCGGTTTCACGTCATCGAGTTACCTGGCGGCCTCCATCACCTTCTTTGGACATTTCATTCGATTCTTTTGGATGAAAAATCTGTTTTTTTCGTACTGCGCGACTGGTTACGCCTTTACAGCTTACTTCGAGGAGGCCAACAACCGCCTTCTTCTTCCGGTGCTTTTTCTTATGCTGCAGCGATTGGAGCCATTGAGGGGGCGGATCGCGAAACCGCTAATCATCACTGGAAAAGTATGTTTCAGGGTTTTTCCAATTGGCGCCCCCTCCAATCCCTTTATGCTGGCAGGAAAGCATCCTCTCATGCATTGACAGCCTGCCATACCGAATTTTTTGATCGTGAAAGAACGGCTCTATTAAATCAATTGGCAAACTCAGCGGGTGTATCACTGCTGACATTGCTTCAAGCAGCATGGGGGTTGGTCCTAGCCCGGACGCATACTGAGGCGGATACGATTTTTGGCGTTTATCGCTCCTGTCGCCCCTTGTTGGAATCTCAAGCTGCCGATACTGTGGGTCTCTTTGATAGCCTTTTACCTCTTCGGGTCAAGCTTCCTGAAGATCTCACTTGCAAGGAATGGCTTTGTCAGTTGGCACAAGAAGAAGCGGCTTCGGCTCATTTCTTACTCACAAACCCGGCGGAAATTTGGCCGAATGGGCGAAATGGTTTCCCACGTTTCGACAGCACTTTGCATTATTTTCCCGGCTACATCAATGATCTCATTTCCATGGAAATGCCTGAGTGGACTCGCTTCGATGTCCGGTTACAAAAGGCATCATTTGTTCCGATTCGAATCCTTGCTTACGGTGGCGAGCGTTTTTCACTTGCGCTCGAATACAACACTTATCAAGTCTCGCCATCATTGGCGCGTCAGCTTTTTGACCGACTGGTCGGAGTCATTCGGAGTTTCGAAGGAAACCTGGATCAAAGACTTTCCGATGTTCCTACCACCTTGCCTCACGAGGCGGAAAATCTTATCAGCATAGGGAGCTCATCTTCAGAAAGAGGGAGTTTTCGACCCTTATTTTCTTCATTTGGCGAGATTGTTCAACAAATTGGTGACCGACCGGCTGTGGAGAAAGAAGGGGAATCTCTGAGCTTCTCCTCAATTGAGGAGGATTCGAAACGGATTGCGGCATTTCTCAAGACCCGTGCGCAACAGCAAACGGGCAGCATAGTGGCTCTTGCGGTGCCCCTCTCTCCAAACATGCTCATCGGCTTGTTGGGCATTCTGAGAGCAGGTTGCGTTTGCCTTGCTTTGGAGCCAGGCGGAGCAGCCCAAGAGCTCGAAAAAATCGTCGAGCATTACAAGGTTGCACTAGTTCTGACAGACGATAAATGCAGCGAGCATCTCGGGAAGATTCAACAGCCAGTCATGATCATCGACCGTGTCTTGGAAGAAATGACCTCTTGTCCGGAAAATTTGCTTCCCCTATCGGTAGACCCTTCTGAGCCCGCTATTTTTCTCCTTCGGCCAGATGGAGAACGCACTTTAGTTTTGCATGGCGTTTTGCAACTTGCTTTGGAAAACGCCATTCATACTTATCAGACAAAACCAGGGGATCGAATCCTTTGCCATTCTTTGGCGGGGAGCGCAGCCTCTTTCGAAGAATATATGGTTGCCTTTTTTACGGGTGCCACTCTTGTGATCCCCGGTAAAAATGTGAAAAGCACCCGCACGGCTTTTCAGGAAACCATCGAATCCCGCCGAATCACACATCTGCGAGTTACCGCGGCCTTTTGGAGTCAATGGGTCCACTACCTTAAAGAATTGGGGCACCGCACTCCTCCCAGTTTACGACGGGTCCTCATTGAAGCAGGGCACATTTCATATCCTATCATCGAAGCATGGAGTGAGCTCATTCAGAATGAGACCGACTGCGTTGTATTTTATAGTCCATCTTCCCTGATAGGGCTGGGCACCGTCACAGACGGAATTCGAGCGCCCGAGATTGTGAATGGAGAAATGGCCGGTGGGGGACTGATTTGCGGACGACCGCAGCCGGGTACGGTGGCAGCTATTGCCGATAACCGCCACCGCCTCATCCCTGCACCTTTCCCCGGCAACTTATTCCTAGGGAGGACGCAAGCGGCGTCAAATGAGAAAAACCACTCTGCAGGACTAGTAAGTTTTGGAACAAATTCCGGAACCTGGCAATTCGCACCAACAGGTGAGCAGGCTCGCTGGAATGAAAATGGGCAGCTGGTTCTCAGCAGCGAGCCCTATACTCAGCTTCCAGAGGGGCTCACTTGGATGAAACTCCGACTGATCAAAGAAGCGCTTGTCTCGCATCCCGAGGTCATAGATGCCGTCGTAGACAAATATCCATCAAAAGACGGTCAATTGTCCGCGTGGTTTGTTCCGCGCGATAGCCATGCGCAATTTCCTATCACACTGGAAGCTCATTTGAGAGAGCGTCTACCGAAAAATTGGATTCCTTCGCTATTTGCTTTGGTTACCCGCTTCGCTTTGAATGCATTCGACCAAATAGATGCCGCTTCGTTACCTCAACCAAAACCGAAGACCATCCCCGCAACGACAACCGCCCCTGTGTCTTCAAATACTTTGCAAAGTTCTTTGCTGTCTATCGCGACTCTTCGGGGAGGCACGGGGGATACGTCCCTCTATTTCATCCATGCAGGCCGCGGGCTCGTGGAGGATTATCGTCCCGTAGTTCAGGCCCTTCCCGGTGGATACGGCGTCCACTGCCTGGTTGTGCCGCGCGGACGCTTGGCTTCGCCTGCCACCATCGAAGAAATTGTCCAACAATTAGTTCCTGTGCTGCGTTTACATGCTACCGGTAAATTCGCTATTGCTGGCATCGGTACGGGGGCGATTTTTGCCTGGGAACTTGCACGCCAATTAGATCAAAGACACGAAAAAGGTGTGCCGTTTATTCTTTTTGAAATTCCCCCCGTAGGTGGTAAGGAACCGGCAAATTGGCTCCTCAAAGTTCGCAACACGCTTTTCGGTAATGAACCCGCTCCATATGCTCCTTCCGGCCGATTTGCGGAATTAGTAGCTGCTTATCAACCTCCTGTCCTTCCGCGCAAGCCGTATTTTTTCATAAGCGGCAAACCGGACCCGGAGTGGCGACGCCGTGCCCCGCTAGGTGTCTGGGGGCAACTTCATGGTTCCGCTTTGCTCGAACAGCCGGAAGAAATGGCTCACTTACTCCAAAGTATTCTCGCGTCACTCGAAAAAAAAGGAGCTCTCTTTTCCGAAAAATAAATCCCACTTCAGCTTTGATCTCTCTCCGACAGCTCTGAATAAAAGCCCATAACACGGACTATTGAATGTTCTAGGCTATCTCTATCAGCACCATGCCGAGAATGATTAATGCCACCCCTATCCAGCCGACGAAACGAAGACGTTCTTTAAATTTTACAATGCCGATTATTGCCGTAGCAATGACGGCTATGCCGCCCCAAAGACAATATGCAACAGAGAGTTGAATCCCTTGAATCGCAAAACTCAGGGCAGTAAAGGCGCCGAGGACAAAAATTATCCCAATTACAGCCGGTGTTTTTCGAGTGAACCCATCCGAAAGTTTTAGCAAATAATTGCAGATCAATTCAAAGACAATCGCAATGAGCAAATAAAAGAGGTGTATCAGCGAAAAGGTTGGCAGCATAATGTTCTATGACTTTCCAGGGCAGTTGTTAAGTGATGTTATATAAGAGAGGGAAGTTGTGGTTAAAGCAGGTTTGTTACCTTCAGTCCGGCAGCTGCTGGATTGGGGCGGAAAGGCCGGCAACCTCATGGGGAATTGGCAACGCCGGCCTTCATAGGTTTTTGGAAGAAGGTTCTAGTAAATGGGAGAGGCTCTAATAATCTTAGTGGTCAGACGCATCTGTTCCATACTCCAGTAATATTATGCCTGCCACCGTAATTAATATCCCGGACATTTTGATAAATCCCAATGGTTCCAAAAATAATAAGTTGCTAAATATCGCAATTAAAATTAATCCCAAACTTTCCCACATCCCATAGGCTACAACTAATGGAATCCTCTTTACTGCAATAGCAAGTGAGGTGTAGGAAATTCCGAGCATCAAATACATGATGGCTAGCCCTAGAGCGCGCATTCCATTCGCGCTATATTTCATTGCAAGTGTTCCACACACTTCCGTGACAATTGCGATGATCAGGAATAACCAGTGATACATGTCAGCCTCTTAAGAAAAGAGGCCTTTCAATGAAGCACAGTCATTGAACTATTGGAAGAACTTATTTAAGCTTCCAACAAAGCACCGTATAGGGATATTAACAAATGAGAGCACAAATGTGAATTGAGGGATGAAAATCAGGCACTCTCTGAGAGAGGAAAGGAAAAAAAAGGAAACCGACACCGACCGCGGAGATTATCAAGCAGCGCAGGATGCGGAAAGTCTGGGGGTATCAATAAGCATCATTTTTGCAGGATTCTTGAGCCGTTTAAGTCAAGTGAATTTGAAAATGCTCGGGCGGCGTGTCGTAGGCGAGATGATTCGATTTTGCGACCCATGGATGGCTAGCCCCCGCATACTTCATCGTCTCTTGTTAATCAATATAAATTATTTATATGAATTTAGTTAGTTACAATAAAAACTCCTGCCAGCGGCGTAAAATATTCGGGCTGCGCAAGCAAAAGACGAAGGGTCTCTAGGAGACCAATTCTCGAAGTTCTCCAACGGACATTTTGCCCAATGCCGCATCGGCATCCAAGGTTCCGCTCATGAGTTCTCTTTTGGTCTGCTGCATGCGCAGGACTCGCTCTTCAATTGTATCCCGTGCGATCAATTTAATGGACGTAACCGAGCGTTTTTGACCCATTCGATGGGCACGATCCGTCGCTTGATCTTCAGCTGCCGGGTTCCACCAAGGATCAAAGTGAATCACCGTATCTGCCGCCGTAAGATTCAGGCCGACTCCTCCAGCTTTGAGGCTCATTAGAAATACTACAAGAGAAGCATCTTCCTGGAACCTCCGAACGACTCCTTCCCGATCGCGTGTGGAGCCATCCAGCCGACAGAAGGAGATATTTTCTTCATTAAGCGCAGCGCCAATCAGGTCGAGCATGGAAGTAAATTGACTAAAAACCAGCACACGATGACCCCCGTCTACAGCTTCTTGTAATAATTCAAGCAAAGCCGGAATTTTTGAAGATGGAGAAGTTAAAGATGTAGCGGAAGACGTCGATTGCTTTTCTTCCACTTCTGCGAGACGAAGGAGTCTGAGATCGCAACAGAGCTGCCGCAACCGGAGCAAGGCAGTAAGGACTCGCATTCGAGCGGCCCCTGAACCCGAATTTTCCGTGAGGGCATCGATTTCTTTTCGAGCGGCAATTTGAAAACCTGCGTAAGCCGCCTTTTGGCGGGGAGTCAATTCCACCTCCACAATTTGCTCGATTTTCTCCGGAAGTTCTTGCAAAACATCGCGCTTTAGCCGACGCAAAACATAAGGCTGAATGCGTCTGGAGAGACGGCGAGCCACATCTTCCTTGGCTCCTTCCAGGAGAGGAGCTTCGTAGCGGTCCTTAAAATCCTGTCGAGATCCCAGATAACCTGGTAAGCAGAAGTCAAAAAGCGACCAGAGATCGCGGATCGAATTTTCAATGGGAGTTCCGGTAAGAATAAATCGACTCCGTGCCCGTAATACGCATGCAGCTTTTGCATTTTGACTTTCCGGGTTTTTAATATGCTGCGCTTCGTCTAAGACAATCGTGGAAAATAAAACATCCCGATACCGATCGATATCCCGACGTAAAAGCGCATAGCTGGTGATTGCTAAATTACAGTCAGGGATTTGGGAAAACAGCGGTTCACGGTCCGGTCCATCGAGCGTGAGTACTTTGAACCGAGGCAAAAATTCCTTGGCTTCCCGTTTCCAATTCCAAACTAAGGAGGAGGGACACACCACCAAGGCAGGGCCCTTAACAATTTCCAGTAGTGCAAGGGCCTGGATGGTTTTTCCAAGGCCCATCTCGTCCGCAAGGAGCCCCCCGAGACCTGCCTTTGAGTGAGCAGCGAGCCATTTTGCTCCTTGGATTTGGTAGGGACGCAGGCGGGTGAGGAGGGTTCCCAAATCAATTGGAGGTGTGTTGACCGCTACTGAAGGGGGCAGTCCAGACCATTCGCTAACGCTGTTTTGAAGATAGGCTTGATGGAGTTTTGGGACTCGCCACAGGGAAGGTTCTTGAATGGGATTGCAGTCGCGAAGGACCTCTTCCACATCTCGCAGCTGGGAGGGATTGGCCACGGCGATCTTTCCATTTTTCAAACGGATATAGGGTTGACTTCCCAGCAACAACCTTTGCATATCCGCTTGGGAAAAGAACGCTTCGTTACCGGCGGTGTAATGAATGCGAACGTCCAACCAAGTGTCATCCTTCTCGCGAATGGCAAATCGCGGTTCTATCGGCACCAGATCCTCGGTGACATGCCGGAAACGATCCCCCTCGACGATTTTCCATTCATGCCGACATTTAGGCAAAACCATTGTATAAAAATGGAGTATGGAATTTTCGCCTCGCAGAACCGCTTTACCGTTGCTCTGTTCAAATCCGGCCGAAAGCAGCTCTGCATAGACCCGATTCTCGATGAGGGGATTGCATTTGTCAGACTCCGTATAATGGAAATAGATCTCCGCTTCCACATGACGAAGAGAGCCTTCCAGCCGCAATTCCACTTGAGGAATCTCGTCGGTAATTTGCCGTGACGCCGGTTCGGAGGAAGCTTGTGGAGCGATGCTAGGAGGGGGGGAAGATACCGGCGAGAGAATTTGAAGACCCACCGCAACGGAATGTGCGCAAATCACTCCACGGAGACGAGAATCCTTACAGGGACACAGATTTTCCACATCGATTGTGTTTCTAATCCGTAAACCGGCTAAGAATTGTTTTCCTCCCTCACGGACCTTGCCTTTAAGAAGCGGCGGCTCGTAAGCCGCGTCGCTAACGCGACCGGCGGCGCGAATTGCACGCGCTTCACAGAAGACTTTTGGCCCGCCCATGGCCATTAAACTTTTTTCTGTCAATTCCATAACACAACTCTCCCAAGATAACCTACTAGCGCACGTATTTTTTTGCGGCAGCGCATGCGAATTGCTAAAAAAAAAGAATCCGCTAGCTTAGTACTTTATGCCCTCATTTGATGTCGTGAGTGAAGTCGATCGTCAGGAAATCGACAATGCTATGAATCAAGCTCGTAAGGAACTTGCCTCTCGCTTTGATTTTAAAGGAACACAAGCCACGTTGGAACTAAATAAAGAAGGCTCAATTCAACTATCGGCAGAGGATGCATCTCGCCTCAAGGGATTGCGAGAAATTGTGATTTCCAAATTGGCTAAGCGAAATATCGATCTTCGGAACATCGATGCAAAAGAGCCAATTATTTCCCCATTAGGGCATGCTAGGCAAGAACTTGCAATAAAACAAGGGCTCGACGGAGACAAAGCCAAGGAGATTATAAAGTCCATCAAGAACTTGGGTTTGAAAGTTCAATCAGCTCAGCAGGATCGACAAATCCGAGTGACTGGAAATAAGCGGGATGATCTCCAACAGGTGATCACATTTCTTCGCTCACAAGACTTTCATATTTCTCTCTCATACAAAAACTTCAGGGATTAAGCGTTTCCTGGAGTTCAATTTTGATTTTTTGAAGTGCTTCCAGCGGAAAGCTTGCGCCGGTAATAGGACGCCCGATTACTAGCCAGTCAGCGCCAAGCTCGGATGCTTCCAGTGGAGTTAGAATTCGTTTTTGATCGTTTTGCGCAGCCCAGGCGGGCCGGACCCCTGGAGTCACTATCTGCAAGGACTCGCCGACCTGCTTTCTCAAAGCGGAAATCTCCTTGGGGCTTGCTACAATACCGCCTAGGTATTTCACGGCGAGATCGGCAAGTCGAAGCACTTGGTCTTCCACGGAGCAATGAATGCCAACAGCATTGAGTGTGGAAACGTCGCTACTGGTTAAAACGCTCACACCGAGTAGAACAAGGGCAGACCTTTGAGCTGCTTGAGCAGCAGCTTTGAGCATTTCCGGTCCGCCGGAAAGGTGCACAGTCAGTAGATCAACGCCAAGTGAGGCGGCGGCGGAGACAGCTTGAGCCACAGTATTCGGAATATCGTGAAACTTGAGGTCTAAAAAAATCCGTGCTGCTCCACCCATTTTCAGTTTCCGAATAATATCGGGACCCTCGCGAGTAAAAAGCTGTAACCCCACTTTGAAAGCATCTGCCTCCGCTGCCAGGCTTTTGACGAGTAGAAGTGCCTCCGTCGCGGAATCTACGTCCAGGGCCACAATGATTTTTGCTTTTTTTGACTGGTGCATTCCTGGTGCAATGGAATGATGAAAATGAAACTCTCTCCTCCCGCAAAAATCAATCTTTCCCTGCGGATATTGGGAAAACGGCAGGATGGTTATCATGAGATCGAAACCTTAATGACCTTCGTTACGCTGGAGGATTCGCTGGAATTGGAATTAATTTCGGAAGGAAAAGTAACGCTGGAATGTGAAGGTCAAGAGGCGCCCTCTGACCACACAAATTTGGCTGTCATCGCTGCCAATGCTTACCTACAAGAGGCTGGTTTAAAATCCGGTGTCAAAATTTTCTTGGAAAAACATATTCCTAGCGGTGCGGGTTTGGGCGGAGGGAGTAGCGATGCTGCTTCGGTGCTCCGCGGTTTGGATGCTTTGCATGACGGCCGCATAGGCCGTGCTTCGCTCTCTTCGATCGCCGCTAAAATTGGTTCGGATGTCCCATTTTTTTTAGGCTACGCTGCGGCGTGGTGCCGAGGCCGTGGAGAAGTCTGCGAACCAGTCAGTTTTTCCGGATTTGATCGAAGTGTGCTCTTGGTAAAACCTCCTTTCTCCGTCTCAACAAATTGGGCGTACTCACGTTTGGAAAATGCAAAAAAAATCCCCGGGCTCCCCTATGATTCCCAATCCTCGCCATGGGGAGATCTCAGCAATGATTTGGAGGTGCCAGTATTTGAAAAATTTCCGTTGTTAGGTATCATAAAACGTTGGTTATTGGAGCGTGTGGAAGTGGAAGTTGCCCTGATGTCCGGTTCCGGTTCCACTATTTTCGCGATTCTGCGTGAGGCAGAAGCTGCGGATCACTTAATGATTCGGATTCGTTCCCTCTTTGGCTCCCAGACTTGGGTTTCCTCTTGTAAGACACAGTTTATGCACCTTTAAGCCTCAAAGACCTATTTTGCTGATGCTTCCTGCTTTTTTCGAAGAACTCAGCGAAACACTATGAAAGACTTCCCCCAGAAGGAGTGGCGGCACGATGTAGGCGTTGCTGGACACTTTTGATTTGAGCTGGGGCCAAGAGTTTTTGTCCATCTCGGCCAAGCACATAAAATGAATCCATTGCCATATCCATTTCCGTAGTGATTCGGGAGAGTGCGATAAAAATTCCTTCTTCGCCAAATGCTCGAAGGAGGTTGTAAAGAAGACCCAGATGGTCGGGTGCTTGAATATCAACCAGAGTATAAAATGGATGGGAAGAATTATTGACCGTAATTCGGATGGGGAGTTCAGCCTCTTGTGAGAGACGATAAGGTCGTAAGCGCATTCCTTTTTTAATGAGCGGGCGGAAATCAAAATCTTCGCAAAGGAGCGATTCTTGAAGGCGAGCTTGAATTCGTTGAATGTCGCGTTGCTCTAGGATCGGCTGAAAATCAGTGCTGCAAACGCGGAAAATGTCCAAAACAAGATTATCAGAGCGAGTAAATACATCTGCGCTCAGAATATTCATTTGGGCGGAAAGAAGTGCGCCTGCAATTCGTTCTAAGAGTCTCGGACGGTCCCAACCGCAAACCCACACTTCGCTGTGACCGTGTCCCGGTCGAACAATCCATTTAAGGATAGGAGACACGATGGCAGGGCCTTCAGCTATTCGAAGGTGATGAAATAACTTCCGAAATAGACGAATATGGGTTGCGATTTGCTGAGGTTCGAAGATGTGAAAGTATCGTTCCGGCATGAAAGCAAAATGCGCTTCAATTTCCTCGGCATACCCTCCTCGGGACATCTTTTCAAAGACGGCCTGGCGCAGTTCTTCGCGCCCCTGCTGTTTGGCTTTGAACGCTTGTGGTCCCGCTTCCAAATATTTCAGTGTGTCTTGATAGAGCTGCCAAACCAACGCTTCCTTCCAGTCCGACCAGCTTTGATCGCTAGTGCCCATTCCGTCAGCCAATGTCAAAAGCATGAGAGCTTCAAGAATGGCCGGAGAACGGACGATTTTTGAGAATTCTTGAATAGTGGCGGTGTCGTCAAGATTACGGGTTTGTGCCGTATGGGAGAGGGCATAGTGTGCGTTCACTAAAGTAACC
>PSRL01000106.1 GCA_003176035.1 Verrucomicrobiota bacterium | reverse complement strand
TGGCAAAACGGTGGCTCCGGTGGCATGGATTCCCGCCGCAATCGCATGAGGAAGGCGGTCTTGAGCTGCTACGAAGGGAACACCGTGCCAGAGGAGCGGGGTGATGATGCTGCTGAATCCGTATGAATGGGAAAAGGGAATGATGCCATAATGGAGATCTCGGGAGCCTATCCCCATCGTCTCGCAAATGTGGTCGCAATCGGCTAGGAGCTGCTCGCTCGTAAACCGAATGATGCGAAGCCGCCCATTTCCGGTCCCCGAAGAAATCTTCAGAAAATCGGGAATGGGATCAGGCCAACGGACAGGGGCATGAGGCAAAGAGTCCCACACGAGTGGCTCACTATCCCTCGCCTTCACACGCGCTGCCGCGCCGCACAGAGTCTCGATCTGGTGCTTTGTCGTCTCAGTAGTTGAGGGGTCCAGAGGGCACAGGATGCGTTGAGTACGAAGCGCAGCCAATACGAGGGCGGGCCATGAGGGGTGATTCCCCAAATCGAGAGAGACTACGCTCCGTTCAGGGAGCCGTACAAATGCGGCCTGAAAATGAAGGGCCTCCGATTCCACGTCTTCGAAGGTACGCAACACAGTCCCCTCCGGGCCCGCCACGGCCAGTCGCTTTGTTTTGGCTCTTCGAATCTCTCGCCACCGCTTTTCAAAGGCAGTAAGAATGGGTTGACAGGTCATCTCGGTTTCATATCCTGACTAGCCTGACGCAAATAAAATAGGGAATTTTATGGCAAACTCTGAAGTCATTCTTACTGAAAATATTGAATCTCTTGGTGCTGAAGCCGATATCGTTTCGGTTCGTCGCGGATATGCGCGAAATTTTTTGATTCCAAAGGGCAAGGCATTGGAGGTGACCCCCTCTTCTTTACGAAAGATCAATCATCTCAAAGCTAAACGCGCTGAAAGAGAAGCGCGTGAGCTCTCACTCGCAGAGGAAATCGCCGGAAAAATCAGCAAACTCAAGCTCTCCTTTGAACTCGGAACAGGCGAAAGCGGAAAGGCTTTCGGTTCCGTTACAGCCAAGGATATTACAAATAAAATCCTTAGCGAATTGCCTTCCATAAACTTGCCGAAACACGCGCTTATTTTGGAAAGATCCATTAAAGAAATGGGAGATCATAAGGTGGAGGTGAAGCTCCATCCTGATGTGGTTGCACAGCTCGTAATATCTGTGAAACCCATAAAGACCGACGACGAAAAACAAGACTCTTCCACGGAAAGTGCTTCCAAGAAATCTCGAAAAAAATCTTCGGAATCCTAATGCGAAGATCGTCCAGTTCGTAGATGAAGGCGGACTTTGAACGTTCGAAGAATATGTCCCTCTCTGAGGGTAAGCTTGGTCAGAAGTCCCCTACTAGTTCCGGATCTTTATTGAAGAGCGGAAGTTATTTACCAGATATTCACAGGACGCTGCCGCAAAGTCTCGATGCGGAAAAGGGCATTTTGTGTTCTATATTACTCTCTCCGGATCAGGCACTTGGGCTATGTATTGAGCGCATCGATGATAAGCATTTTTACCATCCCCCGCATGTCATTTTGTATCAAAGCATGCTAGAACTTCACAAGGCGTCCAGCCCTGTGGAAATCGTTAGTCTCCTTCAATATCTCCGAGATCACCAACTTATAGATCGAGTGGGGGGAGAGGCTATTGTTTATGACATTCTGACATTTGTTCCTACCGCTGCCAACGCGGAATACTATTTGGACATTGTCCGAGAGAAATATCTGCTTCGCCAGATGATCATTACCTGTACGGAAATGGCAGCTCGTTGTTACGAAGAGCAGGGAGAGGTCCGACTGCTATTGGATGAGGTGGAAAGTCGAGTTCTTTCCATCGGAGAGGAGCGTTATCGTGCCAAGCTTCCTAAAATGAAAGAGCTGGTGAATACGGCCATCGATAATATCGAAAAGCTCTACAAAAACCGTGGAAGTATCACTGGGTTGCCTACTGGTTTTAAAAAGCTCGATCAGATGACCAACGGGTTGCATGGCGGGGAAATGTTTGTCATAGCCGCTCGTCCTTCAATGGGGAAAACCGCGCTTGCCATGAATATTGCTGAGCACGTTGCGTTAGAAACCGGTAAAGCCGTGGGTATCTTTAGTCTGGAAATGAGCAGCCAACAATTAGTTCAGCGTCTTCTTTGTTCCAGTGCTCGATTAGATCTCCAAAAGCTACGAGATGGTTTCATTCCCAATAGCGCTTTTCCCAATCTTTTTTCGACCGCCGATAAGCTCGCAAAATGCAGGATGATCATCGATGACACCGCAGGATTAACGATTTTGGAGCTGCGTTCCAAAGCGCGCCGAATGCGGGACACCGAGAATGTTGAACTCCTTGTGATCGATTATCTTCAGCTCCTTCGTTCTCCGTCGCGTCGAGGACAAGACAACCGGCAAATCGAAATTTCCGAAATTTCCTATGGGATCAAAGCTTTAGCAAAGGAACTCAACATTCCCGTCATCGTTTTGGCTCAATTAAATCGGCAACCGGAAGCTAGAGAAGGGGGAAAGCCTCGGCTTTCTGACCTTCGTGAATCGGGCGCCATTGAACAGGATGCCGACGTTGTAGCCCTCTTGGTGCGGCCCGAAATTTACGATAAGGGCGATCGTGAAGACCAGGAAGACTTGCGCGGAAAAGCAGAGCTTATTATAGCCAAACAGCGGAATGGGCCCATTGGTGACGTGGCACTAACATTTCTCAAGCAATTTACGCGGTTTGAAGAAGCCGCTCATGAGCGGGAAGAAAGCTGATCATTTTTCGGAATACATGCTCTGAAAGACACTTACGGAAGTTTGTCAATCCGAGAGGCCAGATCAAAATCGGATTGGGTGAGCCGCTTTTGACTCTTGGTGGTGAGCATAAGGCTTACCTGATTCCAACGGATTGCGATGTCAGGATGATGGTTTGCTTCCTCGGCCATTGTGGCAACACGGTTTACAAAAGCGATGGCTTCCTTGAAGTTTGAGAATTCAAAAATACGGGAAATTTCTTCACCTTTTCGTGACCAATGGGGAACGGTCGAAAGGAGACGCTGAATCTCGGTTTCTGTAAGACGCGGAAGAGACACGATAAAGGAAACCTACAGATTCCTCTTTTCGGAAGCAAGAATCCGCTCTATAGCGAAACCCCTATAAAATGATCACAAATTTGGAAGGTATTTTTTCTTCGGACGCGGCGCAAAAGCAAGGCATATCCATGATGTGGACTTGGTTTTGCAACAATGGCTGAGGGAAAAAGACCCACAAAGTTGCTATCATTTTATAGGGGTTTCGCTATAGATAGGAATTTTCTTATCTCCAGAGCTTCAATCAAATTTCCCATGGGCAGGTTATATCATAATATTACTGAGACAGTCGGTCGCACTCCGCTGGTAAAATTGAATCGTATTACGGCGGGGGCCTCAGCAACCATTGCTGTTAAATGCGAGTATTTTAATCCTCTCGGAAGTGTAAAAGACCGTATTGGACTGGCGATGATTGAAGATGCCGAACAGCGAGGACTCATCAATGACAAGACAGTTATTGTGGAACCTACAAGTGGCAATACCGGCATCGCTTTAGCTTTTGTAGTAGCCGCAAAAGGCTATCGTCTGATCTTGACTATGCCCGAGACGATGAGCCTTGAAAGGCGAACCCTCTTGACCATGCTGGGAGCCCGGCTTGTTTTGACCCCCGGATCGGAGGGGATGAAAGGAGCCATTGCTCGTGCGGAAAAAATTGTTCAAGAAACACCAAATGCTTGGATGCCTCAACAATTTAATAATCCGGCTAATCCGGAAGTCCATCGCAAGACAACTGCGGAAGAAATTTGGGATGATACCGATGGGAAAATCGATATCCTCGTTGCTGCTGTCGGCACAGGAGGATCACTCACCGGCATCGCCGAGGTAATAAAAAATCGTAAACCTACGTTTCGAGCAATTGCAGTGGAACCAAAGGATTCTGCGGTGATCAGTCAGGCATTAGCGGGAGAGCCGCTCAAACCAGGCCCCCATAAAATTCAAGGAACTGGTGCGGGATTCATTCCGAAAAATCTTCATCTCAACATCATTGATGAAGTCATCATGGTCAGTAATGAGGACGCCATCTTGATGGCGCGTCGGCTTGCCAAAGAAGAGGGCATCCTTGCTGGTATTAGCTCTGGTGCCAATGTCTTTGCTGCGCTCGAAGTTGCTAAACGGCCGGAAAATGCCAAAAAATTGATTGTTACCCTTGCTTGCTCTACTGGAGAGCGGTATTTGAGCACCCCGCTCGCCGAACAGGCGCGTGCCGAAGCGGGCTCTTAAACCCTCTGAACCCAACTTACAAATGAGTGAACCCAATCTCTTAACCGATAAGGCGAATGTCTGGGAAATGGATCTTTTTTGGGAGAAACACAAGCGGCGAGTCCTCATCGGCGCAATGATATTAGGCGTTCTTGCAATCGGAGCAGCCGTTTCTTTAATCTGGGATTATCACGTTCGTAGCGCCTCTACAACCCTGTTTGCGCGCGCTTCCACCAGTGAACAGTTGAAAACTATTATTTCCAAATACCCCTCCTCAAATGCGGCTGCAAACGCCCTACTACTTCTGGCTGCAGACCAACGAAGTCTCGGAAATCTAGCGGAATCCAATGCAACGTATCAGAAATTTTTAAAGCAATTTCCTAAGCATTCTTTGATAGGGGGTGCTGCTGTGGGACTTGCCGAAAATGCTTTGATAGGGGGGCGCGTGGAGGAAGGAATTTCTCAACTTCAGACCGTTGCTGTTAAATATCCAACTTCCTATGCCGCCTCCTATGCTCTTTATACGGAGGCTAACCTTTTGGTGTTTCAGCCCGGCCAGGTCGCCGAGGCTCAGAAACAGTTGAGAAATCTCAAACAGCAATTTCCGGATTCCGTCTCTGCTCAACAGGCTACAAACCTCCTTGCTCTTTTGGGGAGTCGGCCAACTTTGGATGAGGGAAAATTCCGCCCTCCAGTCACGAAATAAGTAGTACCCCCTGAAAAAGGGTTGAAAAGCATCCGGCGCCTATGTTGCTCAGTTGGTCGAGTAGCGCAGGG
>PSRL01000183.1 GCA_003176035.1 Verrucomicrobiota bacterium | reverse complement strand
TGTTGTATTTTTACAAATTTGTGGCATTTTGACCCAATTGCCCGATTTAATTTTTATTTAACGAAGTAGTGCTATTTATGTCAACATCTTGCCCAATTTTGTATTTCCCATCGTCGTTTTTAGGATAACGGTTTCTTAAAATTCGCTCAGGACCACCTCACCTTCAGCGACAACTTTTTCAGCAACCTTGGCCCACACCCGGAAACGATGGAGATTCTCCATGTTCGTGGTTAAAGTGGAAAAAAGATCAATGGAATCTCCCGGGTGAGCTGAAGCAGGAAATTTCATGCGTTGAATGGCCGCTAACAAAAAGTATCCATCCAACCTCCTCGGTTTCAAAATGAGGCCCGCGGTCTGAGCCAAAGCTTCCGTCAGCAGGACGCCGGGAACCAGAGGATTTCCAGGAAAATGCCCCTGAAACATGGGATCTGCAGCATCAAAAATCTTTCGACAATAGGCGGAAATTCCCGGCTTGATCTCTATTGCTTTGTCCACAAAGAGAAAAGGAGGACGGTGAGGCAGTTGCATAAACGGATTTCAACTCCTTTCCATATCCAGAGAAAACTGCAATAACAACCACATCCCCGCCTTTTTTTACGCACGGATATCTTTCGTTTGAAAATTATCTCTTTCATCAAAAAGCAAGGTGCACGGACATATGGAGATAGCGTATTTACAACGAAATACGTTATTTTATATTTACTCCCGTTGGACGTTCCTCATCCCCCGAATCCTCTGTGAAATTTCTCATTCTTACCGCCAGTTACGGAGAAGGCCATAATACTGCCGCCCGGAATATTCGAGAAGCCATCATAAGTGAGTCCTCTACTACCGACGTTCGCATTGCCGATCTCTACAGCATCACAAATCCCCGCTTTAATCGGTGGATTCAGCGCGGATATTCACTGGCAATCAACCGGTTCACACCGCTGTGGAAGATGGTTTTTCTTACCTTAAGTCGGGAGGGTGTGGTCGAAACGATGATCCCACTCCTGGATGGCCTGAAAAGAGAACTTGCGAAGGAGATTAATTCCTTCAAGCCGGATGTGATTGTTTCCACATACCCAATTTACAGTTTTCTCATTGAGAAATTACGGA
The DNA here is from genome assembly GCA_003176035.1 of Verrucomicrobiota bacterium. Classification (GTDB taxonomy): domain Bacteria; phylum Verrucomicrobiota; class Verrucomicrobiia; order Chthoniobacterales; family Xiphinematobacteraceae; genus Xiphinematobacter. The sequence goes on along the minus strand of PSRL01000183.1, from coordinate 4,811 downwards.
GGAAACTCGTAGATCGGAAAGTGCCCTTCGTCACGGTGGTAACGGATTCTACAATCATTAATTCGACTTGGTATCGATGCCATTCCGACGCCTTTGCCGTTGCTGATCATCCCACACGAGATGCGCTTTGTGCCGGCGGGGTGATGCCTGGTAAAATCCATATCCTTGGTTTTCCGGTGAGTCCACGTTTTGAAGATGTCTCTCCGCTACCCATCTCTTCGCCTCCGCCATGGAAAATTCTCTTTTTGCCTTCCGCCCGTACGAGCCATTCCTCTCAAATCGCTGAACTGCTCTTACAATTGCCAAATGTCCATTTGACAGTCCTTGCCGGCAGGCTTCCTCAAGTTGCCGAAGCAATCGGCCGCCGCAATTTGTCCGGTTCTTTGGAAATCATAGCTTGGACCGATCAGATACCGAAATTGCTTGCTTCTCACCATCTTTTCATTGGCAAAGCGGGCGGTGCCTTTATCCAAGAGGCTATAGCAGCGCAATGTCCGATAATCGTCAGCCACCTGGTGCCAGGCCAAGAAGAGGGAAATCTCAGGCTCATTGAAGGGGCCGGAATTGGTAGCTTAGCGACCGGCTCCCCCGACCATGTGCGCGATGTGGTCGCCGGGGTTTTCGCCAACGATGCCGCTCTCTGGAGGGCATGGAAAGCCAACATTGCTACTATTAGTCATCCCTCCGCCTCGCGAGACACCGCACGGTTTTTACTGGAAATGGCCCGGAAATCAATGTGCCTTCATTCCTAAATCGTTTTCCTTGATTCTTCGGACCACCAAGGCGATGATTCATCGCCAGGTAAGTTTTTAAAAGCTGCCAATAAAACACATTGCGATCTCCGGATTTGTAGCCCAACAATATCAGGACCACGAATTTCCAAAAGAAACCAACAAAATTTGAAATTCGACTTCCTGTGAGAGCTTGTGATCCAAAAAACGTTGTTTACAAATATTCGCGCCGGCAGAAACCATCGCACTCGTAGCTCAATTGGATAGAGCGTCGGCCTCCGGAGCCGAAGGTTTCGGGTTCAAATCCCGACGAGTGCACACCTCTCCTTCACTTCTCCATTGCCACCCCAAAAATGAGATGGCGAAGCTGGACAAAAGTTTATGTTATTTATAAACAATGTCTTACATGGGAATTCAGAAAAAGTGGAACCTCATAGTCCGCGTTCTGCTCATTCCAACATTTTGTTTTCCTTCCTCTGTTTCAGCTTATCGAGCTGATCCCATACAAATCTTAGCTCCCCCTGACCCAGCCGCATGGAAAACCTTGGAACAATATGCGGGAACCCTCACCCGCTCGGAATTCGAACATCGGCTCCATTCGGTTTTTGATCCTACAGGGGCCATCTACCCCTTTCTCACAGTTGAAGACAAATCTGTGAAAATTTATCCCGACCGTAGCAAGACGGGCTTGCCACTGGCCGAAGTGCCATTTGCCACTCAGGATTACCGGCGCCCCGCACCTGCCGCGTTTCGAAACCCTGCCGAAATACAAAATGCTGCCGCGCCAGTAACAAAGCCTCTGGCGGGACTTCGCGTGGTGGTTGATCCAGCCGATATTGGTGGCGCTTGGGCAAGAATGGAAAATCGATCCCAAACTTATAAAGGTTTCGGAGAATTACGGGAAGGTGACTGCAATCTATTAGTAGCAAAAGTATTAACAGAAAAACTTGAGGCGCTGGGAGCTAAAGTATTTTTGACTCACGCCACCCCGGAACCAGTCTCAGGTTTAAAACCCGAAGATCTCCTGGAACCAGCTGCGGCTTTCCTTGCGGAACGACCAACACTGCTTCCGAAGGCTTTTTTTGACCGTGCTCAAGGGCTTTCCAAAAAACACCCCAAAACCGTCAAAATTGCAGCTGAAACACTTCTGACAAAGACGGTCGAAGCCCGTGCCCGCGCCGAAAAGGTGCGTCACGAATTTCGGCCGGATATCACTTTGGTACTTCAACATGATGCTACGCCGAGAAGTCGGAGAGGCGGATTTGCTCGAGGCAATCGCAATGTTTTTTTTATTCACGGCGCCTATACTTCCACTGAACTCACGGAAGATCCGCATCAGCGGCTAAAAATGCTCACCAAATTAATGACAAACGTGACACCTGTGGAAGCAACCGTCGCGGAGCATATTGCCAATCACTTTGTGAGTATGACAGGCTTTCAACCCGTGCGTTATGGCAATTCCAAGGTCACACGAAGCACCACTGGCAACCCATATGTAGTAGCAAGAAATTTGGCGCTCAACCGAGAACACGACGGTCCGGTGGTAGTCATAGAGCCTTATTTTATGAACGAGAGGGTCACGCTCCAGCGACTGGTCACAGGAGATTACGAAGGGGTTCGCTTCATCTCAGGTGAGCTCAGGCCAAGTATCTACCGCGAGTATGCCGATGCTGTGGTCCTCGGATTATTAGACGCATACGGCTATCGCAAACAGTTTAGCCTCCCCGCCACTCCACCATCACCAGACACAGCATTGTTAGAGCGCCTTTCCCCACGAGCCCTTTCGGTTTCAACTTTAAAGCGCGATCCAACACCGACGATTCCTCTTCAACAGATGCTTACCGCTGATCCCCAAGCCACGCCCTTTAAGCATCAGATCGCAACTGCCCTCACTTCCTTTATCCGACCAATCATCCTGATAGGAATTGGTCTTGCAGCACTCACACTCGGGATTTTTTGGATCTTCAACCGCCGAAAAAATGAGCTTCGTTAGCAGCATTGCATACAATCCGGGCGCGTTCGATGACCATTTGCGAAGTCACATCCCAGACGCAGATATGCCCCTGATGGCATTGTGTGAGTTTACGAAAATTGCAAGGTGAACAGGGAACATTAGCGCGCACCACAGCTTCGGGATTCTTGTAAGGACCGACGCAAACAGGATTTGTCGGACCAAAGATGCTGACAACAGGTCTTTTCAACGCAACCGCCAGGTGCATGGAAGCGGAATCATTGGTAATACAAAGGGCGGCTTTTCGAATTAACGCAGCTAAATACGCTGGAGTAGGCGTCTTCCCAGCAAAATTGAGAATTTGCGGGCAGTGACCTGAGACCTCCTCACAAATCGAGCGTTCGTTTTTGGTTCCTGCGGCAATGACAGAATATCCCTTTTCATGGAAATATTGACCCACCTCGGCAAAACGTCGGGGAGGCCACCGTTTCGTCTCCCACATCGCACCAGGAACTAATAAGATCAACGGTTTACCCAGCTGATATGAGGCCAGAAGGCTTTCAATATCGTGTTCCGCTTCCCTCGGCAGATAAAGAGTTGTGTCAGGATTTGTTTCGTCAAACCCCAAAAATCTCCCTACCCAAAGATAACGATCTATCGCATGCACGTCGAGGGTCGTAATTCGCAGTCGATGGGTGTACGCCATCCAAGATCCTTCGCGCGCTCCGTTCCAGCCTCGCCCCCCTTCGGCAACAGGAATTTTTTCCCAGCTCAGGTTGGGGGTCGGACGATCAAAACCAATCCGAACAGGAGCTCTACTGGCCAAAGTAAATAGCGCCGAACGGAGCTGACCATGCATATCGATTATTAAGTCATAGTGAGTCTTGTAAATCTGCCAAAGTAATCGCAACGCACTGAAACTAGCTGCCCAATTCATTCCAAATCCGGAAAATCGTTTTCTCTGGAACAAAACGATGCCCGACAAAGCCGGATGACAGCGCAGAAGTTCAGCGTTTTCCGGAGTCAACATCCAATCAATTCGGGCAGATGGAAAACGCGACCGAAGTTTTACGAGAAGGGGAATTGTGTGGACCACATCCCCGAGCGCCGAAGGCTTAATAAGCAAAATCCGTTGAAAATCACATTTTGCCAACGAAGAATCTAAAGATATAGGGGATTGAGCTTTTGAATCCATGCGGAAAAGCGGTGACAATTTGCCTGCTGTTGCGAAACAGCCGAGGCGGCTCACCAGGCCGCTCCCGTGGGGAATAGCGTATAGTAGCGAAAGAACTATAAAATGAACCTGCCTTTGAGGCTCTTTCCTATCTCGGTGGTCACATCAACTGTGTGCCCCTACTATAAGGAGTTGGCCAGTAAGATCCACTGAAAATTTACGAGCGCCCGTCCACTCTAAAATTGTTCACAAGTAGTTTGAATTGAAGATAATATTTTATTCAATCTCAGGAAAGCTCTCCCAGGGCGAGAGGAGAGAATCCTCGCTGCAACTGCGCTTCAAGAAAGCGCCCAGCTTAAGGAAATGGAGCCAAAAGGTGACAAATGGCTCCGTAACCAAGGAAGCGGTCAATTCAGATTGATCTTCTTAGGTTGCAGAACCTCTATTTGTAATTACTGGCGTCTAAAAAATCGGGTGCGCGACGGCCGAAGTCTCGGCGGATGTATTAAGAACACAAAAGTAAGGGCACTAATACTCCCAAGCGAAGGGCATTGCGAAATAATTGAAATATTAGCGGAATCAATCTGTCGAAATTTTAGGACAGCCTCTTAGGTCAGAAATTGGAAAAATAATTAAATATTTTGTTTTCCAATTTGCATAAGTCCATTTCTGAGCGATAGTTCCACATTCGTTCTCATCACACCATTTTTCTAAAAATTTATAATTTTTCTTATGAGCCAGGTTTCTAACTTCAGTAATAACGTCCTTTTAAATTCCAGGCTGTCCCCACAAATTGCAAAACAAAGGGAGGATGAATTGTCACAGGAGGACTATCAGGCAACAAACCATTCTGCGGAATCTGACCCGAAAAACGGAGCAGAAAAAGATAAAAAAGATTCCCTCATACGCCAGAGAGTAAACAGATCAGCAGAAGAAGATTCTTCAACGCATCGGC
>PSRL01000196.1 GCA_003176035.1 Verrucomicrobiota bacterium | reverse complement strand
CGGCCCGCCGTTGTTCTTGTCGCCGTTCTTCCGTACGCTGATCGGCCCGCCGTTGTTCTTGTCGCCGTTCTTCTGCGCGCTGCTCTTGCCGCTGCTGGACTTGCCGCTGTTGCTGCCGGTTTGTTTCCGCACGCTGATCGGCTCGACGCTGTTCTTGACGTTGCTGGTCTTGTCGCCATGTATTTTGCACGCGCGATATGGGGGTTACGCGCGATGACGTCCCATAGACCGGACGAGGCCGATACACCGGACGCGAAACAACTCTGACCCTTCTGGGAACGCGTCTCCGGAGGGTTTCAGTTGTTTCAGCTGCATTAAAGTCAACGGTAAACAAGATATTCGGAGCAGGACGTTCCTGCTCATCAACGCTTTTTACCGCAGGATACCAAGTATCCCCTATTTTATAAGATTCCGCTGTTTCAATTTTAAAATAGTAATCTGGCTGGGAAGCGCGTAATTCGAGCACGCAATATACGGCATCATCAGGGTTTTGATTTTCTGTTCGATTTTTTGCTAACGTTAGCACGACATTTAAGCCGGTCTGATTATCCAAGGTTTCTATCTTATAACCATTGTTTACAAAGCCTGACCACGCCTCTGTGCCTTCTTCAGGAATGGGGATCGGAATACGGTGTGTTGATGCTATATTGCTTTCACCACTATTGAAGGCAGATTTGGGGTAGGCCGATATTAGAATTTCATGAATCCGTACGGAATTTGCCTCCTCCGCTCTTCCAAAATTAATCCCAAATTTGTAGCTTTGATCAACATAGAGTGGGCTACCCCCTGCGGAGCTTCCAAATGCGATGATTGGGTTTTCAAATATAAATTCGTAATTAGGAACTTCATTTTTGATTGTAAGATATTGTCCTCGCGATTTTTTAATTTCGTTAAACCAAGGAAGTTCGCCCGAAAATTTATCCTCATTGTCTCCCAAAGGGTCCAAGGCTGTGCCCTCTTGTAAATCTAAGGGCAAGACGGCTGAGTGAATTCGAGGAAGATCACTTTCTTCACGAATATGTTCGGATGTTTCCTCCTTTGCTTGGATCGGGAACATTCCTAAGAATAGGGCAATAAAAACTTGGGAAATTTTTTTCATGATTGGGATGGGAAGTAAATTGCGCGTGGTTAAAGCACAGATCCTTGACGGGGAAATGTAATTTTAATTTGTTCCGCTTTTGTGAAAGCACCCAAGGCTCTATCAACACCGGTCGACACGGCCGTCTTCTGAGGACTAGCAGATTCTGCGGGCAGGATGATCAGTCCTTTGACCGTGTGATTGAGGCTGGGAGCCGAGGGGTTATTTTGATTTTTTTCAGAACGGTGATTTTGTCGGGTACTACGGTCACCCTCTAAGTGGTTTCGGACCGAGGCAGGATGAGGCAAGGAGTCCGCAATATCTCTTAGGTTGTCTCTGTCTGTGTCAGCAAGTGTCGGATTAGTGCCGAAAGAAACTTCTTGTATATCCGTCCATCCGTCTCCGTCACTGTCAATGGTGCCCGTGTGTGCAAGGTCACCAAAATAGATTGTTTCGGCGCTATCGAGCATGCCATCAGCGTCGACATCCGCGCTGTCGGCAATTAAGCGAATCGCACTGCGGTGCTCTCGTGTAGCAGAGACTCCTAATTGCTCGTATTCATTGCTGCCCCAACTCCATATTGTATGATCATTGCGAACGGCGAGGGAATGCCTTTCTCCGGCGGCGATATCGGTAATTCGCTCGAGACCCTGAACTGTCACAGGGGAGTTCCGGTTGTTAAAGGTCCCATTTCCTAGCTGTCCGAGGTCATTTAGCCCCCATGCTTTCACGGTACCATCTTTCAGACGAGCCAAACTGTGCCAAGTACCGGCTGCGATTTGTGCCACACTGGTAAGTCCTGGGATGGAGGTTGGTGTTGGAGTAGCGACTTCATTGCCTAATCCCAGCTGACCAACAAAGTTTTTCCCCCATGCAAAAACGGTTTGATTCTTAAGGAGGGCTAGGGAAAATCCTTCTCCGGCTGCCACTGATTTGACATCGGTTAGGTTGGGCACTTTTTGTGGGGTTTTAATGATTGTGTCTGCGCTCCCAATTAATTGGCGGTCCTTATTATTTCCCCAGATCCAGAGAGTCCCATCTGCCGCACGCACCAGCGCATGATCTTTGCCCATGGCGCAAATGGTTCTCTCTTCCTTGGACATCGACTCTTGGCCTTCGCCGGGAGCAGTCGCAATAATTTGCGGGAGCCCGGAAACGGTAACAGGTCTTGGTCGGTCATCAGTTGTTCCATCTCCGAGCTGCCCAAATTCATTACTCCCCCAGGTCATGACAGATCCGTCGCTACAAATTGCCAAGGAACTCTCTCCTCCTGCTGCAATTGCCAGTATATTGGTCAACCCGGTTACCTGTACGGGAATCATGCTTGTCTCATTTTTCCCGTCGCCGAGTTGACCTTTCTCCCCTTTTCCATAGGCCCAGACAGTCCCATCGCTTCTGAGCAAAATGGAGTGATGGTTTCCGGAGGCAACTTGTATAATGGTCCCTAGGGTCATGAGGATTTTCAGTTTATAGCTTTGGTCGTTCGGATTTTTTTCTTCCCGAGCAAATTTTTCGGTATCGTAGAATCCGACCCACCCTACGGTACCGTCGACTCGACGGATGGCTGTGTGTGATATGCCGCAGGTGACGTTATCGGCCTTGGTTTCTTCGTAGACTTGAACCGCAGTTGCGTGGCTTCCGATACCATCTCCCATTTGCCCGGACTCAAAACTGCCAAATGCGCTAATGTTTCCGTCTTTCCTGAGCGCATAGGTTGTATCAATACCAGCGGTTACTTTTTCCACATTGTTTTTCAATACGGAAGGTTGTGGAGTAAAAATGACTGAGCCTGGCCAGGCTTCTTCGGTTCCCAATTGTCCTTTTGTGTTAGATCCGAACGCCCACATCGCTCCATCGGCCCGCACCACTACTGTGTGTTCGGAGCCGGCCGCAATTTTTACGGCATCGCCAATTCCAGCAACCTCCTGAGGCTGCGAAACAAAATCCTCGGTGTCTTTAATTCCAAATATTCCATTCCAGCGCTTTCCCCAAAACCAAACTGTGCCATCGCTTTTTAAGGCTACCGCGTGGCGCCATCCAGCTGCGATTGCTTTAATACCCGTGAGTCCCTCCACTTGGACCGGTTCTCTGCGGTTTGTCTTATTTTCATCTGCTCGCGCAGTTACGTCCATCCCCCACGTAAAGACGCATCCGTCTTTCGTTAAAGCGTAGGAACTCTGCAATCCCGCTGCGATAGCCACAATGTGTTTATTTTTTAGCCCAACTACTTCCACCAATGTGGCTCGGTCTGTCTGGGTTCCATCTCCTAATTGGCCGCAAATATTGGAGCCAAAAGCCCAAACGGTGCCATCTTTTTTGAGAACCAGGCTATGTAGACCGCCGGCGGCAATTGCCGTCACATCTGTCAGGCCTGGAATGAAAGAATATTTCCCGCCGTTTCCCCCGAGCCTCAGTCCCCCTTCCAGGCCGACGCCCAAGCCAATCACAGTGTGATCATCCAAAAGAATCAGAGAGTGCCTGTCGCCTCCGGAAACTGAGATCGCACGACGTTCCGCAGGTAATGAGACTTTGATTGGCTGGAAGGATTTTGCCCCTATGCTCAGACTGCCCAATTGCCCTTCGCTATTATCGCCCCACGCCCAAACTTCCCCATTTTTTTTCAGCGCTAAGACATGTCTGCCTCCGGCGGAAATGTCAGCCGGGATCTCTGAGGAAAGCGCAAAAACTTCCCGAGGTCCCAGCACACCGATCAATAATGCGATGAATATATAAGTTTTTATATTTTGAAACTGGCGCATAAACTTTTTAATAACATTTAATTAATATTAGCTAACTACCTTCGGGGGCTAGGACATGGCTCTGTGCCTTCCGCGATGCTTTTCGAGAAGAACCCTAATGACCGGGGAGTGATTACAATTTACCGAAAAGCTTCTTATCCGACGTGATACGACAATGGCAAATATCTCTCACAAAGAAAAATATGCAAATTAAATTTGCGGCACTCACATTCCTGTACACTCTCCAGCAGAACAGCTGCACATCGAATTGACATTACACCTCCGCCAAGCCGTGCTTCTCGGTTTTTTCGATTATTACCTTTTATTTACCACCAGATGTGCGATCATCTCTATTTTAATTTCCCCGCCAAAATACTCATTTTGCTCAATTAATAGCAATCAATTGTATTCCTGCTGGCTTTCCCAACTTATAGTTTGCGCGACCAAATAATCGGGGCGAATCCACCGAGTTGCTATATGAGCTCGCGCGAAAAGGATAATTTTGTTGCTCCGGCAGCCGTCGGATGGTCTCCCATCTCGCGGCTTCTTCAGCTGGAATGTTTGCACCCAGCATTCGACTTTCTCCCGAAAGGCGGTATATTTTAAAAGCTCTCCTTTCACTTTATGCACAAACCCCTTCCGAAAATATCCTCCTTCGATTTTTACAATAAGCGGTATCGACTTTTTCGTCCTGAACCTGGTGGTAGTTGGGCTATTCGGGTCCGACATCATATCAAAAAACCTCACGGTGCGATTAAGAGATGAGCAACATCCATTCTTTCTGTGGCAATTTAAAATGCCAATGTGCACTTGGAGGAATTGCGTTCGCAGAAGTGGTCAACTCGGGGGGCAAAAAATTATCACCGAATGTCTCTTGAATACATGCCACACTAAACCGCCCTTTAATCCTCTCGGAAAATCCTCCTAAAAAGGCAATCTTGGCGATTCGGACGGGCAGGCAGTCTAGAAACTATCCTAAAACCTATGGTGTCACTCAGTTATTAGTCTGAGAATATAGATGAATACAGGTGCCAATGTGCGGCAATTTATGCAAAAAGAAGTTTTTAGGATAGCTTCCAGAGAAATTTCTATTCGAAACAAACTTTAATCTAAAAATGAAACAAGATCAAAAAGGAATAGCGGTTGATTCCGCAGGTAAAGAAAAGGAAAAAAACGTGCTTGTAATGGCAACAATGACAGTAGGTCTTCTCCTGAATCATGCGGGGGGAGTAGTGACGCTTTATGCTAAGCTACCCCTTTTCCTGGACAACATGGGGACAATCTTGGTGACCATACTCGTAGGTCTTCCTGCCGGAGTCATCACAAGTATACTCTCTTCCTTATTAGGAGCATGGTTTATAAATCCAATGATTATTTATTATACATGCACCCCTATTGCGATTGCACTCTGCGCCGGGTGGATGGCAAAAAAGGGATATTTCCGATCGGTTCCTCGGACTATAGGGGGAGCCATTGTAATGGGCGTTGTGTCAGGCGCTTCTGCCGCTCCTGTAGTGATATTGTTTGGCGGTTTTACAGGCACTTGCACAGATGTGTCGACGGCACTGCTCCTTGCCGCTGGACAGTCGCTCTTTACCAGTGCCTTCTTATCAAATTTTGTTAATGAACCATTCGACAAGATTATCCAGTGTCTTCTCGTCGTTTGGATAATTAGAGGATTTCCCAAAGCGTTACAGACTCGCTTTGCAAACAGCGGCTACCTGATAAAAAATATGAAAAAAGAGTGTTTTTTGGGACCTTGATTTTGGGAAGTCAGGTTGAGCGTTTTCCTGGGGGAGGAAGTAGATTGTCTACGGTCTCGAGTAAGCACTGTCATTTTACCTTCCCGGAATTTCATTCATTTTGTTCTCCTCGGGTTGATCGCGTTTATCAGGTCTTGATGTTTCAGGTGTGAAAAGCGATCACTCTTACTTGTATAACATTATATAATGATAATTATTATATTTTAGATATGTAACAAAATTACCTGCTAATTTTAGTTTGTATTAGTAATATAGTTAATTCAGTATAAAATGATTACAGAATAGGATTTTTGAAGAGAGAGGGAATGGAGCAACGGAGCGAT
>PSRL01000195.1 GCA_003176035.1 Verrucomicrobiota bacterium | reverse complement strand
ATACCTGATTCAGGCGATCAGCTACTCCTTGCTTTAGGAGGAAAAACAGTGGAGCCATTTAAGACCCGCGATGGGAAAGTGGTTTTTTTCACTACCGATGGGAAGGAGGCCATTTTGCAAATTGATCAAAATGGGAATATCGGACAGAGCATCTTAGTGGACTTATTGCCTCCTGAGCAAGCAAATGACCAGATGGAAGACCATGTTTCCTTTGAAATATTTCAGGACCCGGCTCCGCCTCATCGAGAAATGCAACGCACGTTATCCCTGCAACAACCTGTACTTGCGGTTTAGAAGCTCTTGGTATGGAGCGCCTATAAAGCGATGGCTTCAGCATTTCGGCCCATAAATGAACCACTTTGATCCATACTCAAATGAGTGATAGTGCGAAACAAACACTCGGCAGATTCCTTGGCGGAGAGCGGTGCTCCAGGGCCCCCCATATCCGTTCGCACCCAACCTGGAGAGAGCGCAGCAACAACAATTTTGTCCGGAGCAAATTCCGCTGCAACGGTACGGGTGAACATGTTTAGAGCACTTTTTGATGCCGAATAAGCATAGTAGCCAAAATGTTTTTTGGATGAAATGGATGCTAATGCAGACGAAATGTTTGCAATTCTCGAACCCGCTGACAAAAGCGGCCGGAAATGTTGGATCATGCGAGCGACGCCGATAACATTAGTTTCAAATGCCTCCCGAAACCATGCTAATTTCATTTCTGCCAGACGTTCGTTTCCTTCCTCCGGAAAGATGCCTGCATTGTTAATCAGAACATCCAGTTGACTAGTCGTTTCCCGTACAGTTTCTACGGCGGTAGCCACTGATTCATCGGAGGTGACATCCAGTTGAATTATTTCAAATTTAGAGGAAGAGTCTTTTGAGGGAAGGGGGAAATTAGCTTTTCCCGGATCTCGCGTTGCGGCAAAAACCTGCCAACCATAGCGCAGAAATTCTTCGACTAGTGCTTTGCCAATTCCGCGATTGGCACCCGTAATGAGTACTGATTCCATGACCGGCATTACAGCACTATTTAGACCAACTACGCCAGCTCCATTTGCCAGCCACCTATTTCAGCTATAAACTCTTAAATAATATGCAAGGTTATAAGAGATCCAACTGACTGTCCGCAGCCGCAATGGCTCGTCGGCGAATACCGGCTACTAGAGAGGGTTTGCCCTCCGCATTGAGTTCTAATTTTTCAAGATTTGCGAGAATTTCTTTTGCTCTCCGAAGCACGGAATCCGGTAAACCTGCAAGTCGCGCAACCTGGATGCCGTAACTTTGGTCTGCTCGACCCGGAACAATCTTGCGCAGAAAAATAATTTCATCATTCCACTCCCGTACGGAAACATTAAAATTTCGAACACCCGATCGCCTATTTTCTAGATCGGTGAGTTCATGGTAGTGGGTTGCAAACAGCGTCCGAGCTCCAACGCGATCGTGGAGGTATTCCGCTACGCTCCAAGCGATGGAAAGTCCGTCAAAAGTTGAAGTCCCACGTCCTATTTCATCCAATATGATCAGGCTTTGCGGGGTTGCATTATTTAAAATATTGGCGGTCTCGGTCATCTCGACCATAAAAGTGGATTGCCCGCGAGTGAGATCGTCGTTTGCGCCAACGCGGGTGAAAATCCGGTCCACTACGCCGATATGAGCGGATTTTGCCGGAAGAAAGGCTCCGGTCTGAGCAAGTAGAACAAGAAGGGCAACCTGCCGAATGTAGGTAGATTTGCCCGCCATGTTAGGGCCGGTAATGATAGCGAATCGAGCTCCATCGGAGTCCAATTGTACATCGTTCGCCACAAACGCTTCCTCGCTGGCACGTTGATCGAGAACCGGGTGACGCCCCTCCTCGATGTGCAGAAGTCCGGATTTGTCGATTTGCGGTCGGCAGTAAGAGTAAAGTCTGCCTGTTTCCGCAAAAGATGCAAGTGCGTCAAGAATAGCCAGTGCGTTTGCCGATTGTTGGATGTCGGCGAGATGAGAGAGTGCCTCGGCGCGAAGCCGTTGAAAAATTTCAAATTCCAAAGCTTTGGCTTTTTCTTCCGAACCCAGAATACGCCCTTCGATCTCTTTGAGTTCGGAAGTAATAAAACGCTCGCCGCTAGTCGTCGTTTGCTTACGGATGTAATCCGAGGGAACTAAAGAAAGATTGGATTTGGTGATTTCGATAAAGTAACCAAAAACAAGGTTGTAACGAATCTTCAGTGATTTGATGCCAGTGCGTGCGATTTCTTGCTCCTGTAAGTTGGCGATCCAGGACTTGCCTTCTCGAGAGGCAGCTCGCAATTCATCCAGAACCGTGTCATAACCATCACAAATCATCCCCCCCTCCCGGAGAACGGCCGGTGGGTCCTGCACAATTGCGGAAGTCAGTGTGGTGGAAAGTTCAGGCAACGGACAAATCAATTTTTTTATAGAGGAGATGAGAGAGCCTTCCGAAGAAGTTTGCTCCAACTGAGCAAGAATGGCAATACTGCCAGGCAATTGAGCCAATGATCCGCCCAGAGCAATCAAATCACGGGCTGTCCCACTATTTTGGCTTAAACGCGAAAGAGAACGTTCCAAATCTCTGATTTCGGATAAGCTTTGACGCAAACGATCCAGATGCATTGGAGCGTTTAAAAGGAGAGCTACCGCATCCTGCCGATTACAAATTTCCTCCACGTTACAAAGCGGGTGAAGCACCCATTCGCGTAGCAATCGCTTGCCCATAGGGGTCACTGTTCGATCAATGGAACTGGTTAAAGTTGTTGAATGATTGGAACGGGCTTGAACCAATTCCAGGTGCGATTGCGTTGCAGCATCGAGCACTACGTAATCTGTAGTTTGATAGAGACCGAGTTTACGAACATGGGAGACATCCCGCCGCAGTTCATGGATGAGAAAGTGAAGTAATCCTCCGGCCGCACCGATTGCCGCCGACATCCCCGCACATCCGAAGCCATCTAAAGAAGCTACATGGAGACGCTCTTTTAAGAGTAGTTCAGCTGGTTCTGATTCGAAGGAATACCCTTCTACCCAAGTGACACCCGAAATACTGGAGAATGGATCCCGTTGAGACAGAGGCGCAATGATCTCACTGGGAGAAATGCGAACCATTTCGTCCAACAGCTGGGGGAACGAAGGTAGTTGGGTGAGCCTGAACTCGCCTGTACTGAGATCGGCGTATGCGAGGCCATAAACCCCCTTTAGCAATCGCAATGCGGCAATATAATTTGGCCGCGCTGCCTCTAACCCAATATCATCCAATGTGCCCGGACTGAGAATTTGAGTGATCTCACGACGCACCAATTTTCCCTGCTGAACCTCCCCTATCTGATCGCAAAGGGCAACCCGTTTTCCTGCAGCAATCAATTTGGCAATGTAGCCCTTCGCCGCATGGAATGGCACACCACACATGGGCATCTCTCCGCGACGTGTTAAAGCGACATTGAGTAATGAAGAAGCTATCCGGGCATCCTCAAAGAACATTTCATAGAAATCCCCTAAGCGAAAAAGTAATAGCGTATCTGGCGGCAAATCCTTGCGGATAGCATGGTATTGCCGCATCATGGGCGTGAGAGTTTCGCTCATAAAACGGGAACAATATACTCACTTTTGAGCGGGAAGGGACTCTAAAAATCCTTCCAAAGGACTTGTTGCCGAAGCGGTTTCCCATTGGAGAGAAAGCCCCGCTTCAAATGCTGAGCGCGCATTTTCCACAACATGTCGAAAAGCACGTGCCATTCGGATCGTATTGCCAGCTGTGGCTATTGCTGTATTGACCAGCACGGCATCCACTCCCATTTCCAGAGCTTCCGCTGCGTGACTAGGGGCACCAATCCCAGCATCCACGACTACGGGAACTGTCGCTTGTGACAATATGATCTCAATCTGCGGCCGCGTTTCCAAACCGCGGTTACTCCCAATGGGAGCTCCCAGTGGCATAACGGCCGCTACGCCCACATCCTCCAGCCGCTTGGCCAAAACAGGATCGGCATTGATATAAGGCAGAACAATGAACCCCTCCCGTACAAGTTGCTGAGCCGCTAAAAAGGTTTCTATAGGGTCCGGCAACAGATAGTAAGGGTCCGGATGGATTTCTAGTTTGATCCAGTTGGGAAGACCGGCTGCGACGGCAAGTCGGGCGAGTCGCGTAGCCTCTTCGGCATTCCTCGCTCCGCTGGTGTTGGCTAATATGAGGCAGCGATTGGGATCTATATACTCCAGAATGTTGGCAAAGGGATCATTTTTGCCGGAAAGATCGGCGCGACGTAATGCGACGGTCACAATTTCCGTACCACTTTCTTCAATTGCCTTTTTCATCAGCGCATTTGAAGCGAATTTCCCGGTCCCAAGCAGTAGTCTGGAACAAAATTGCCTTCCGGCGATAACTAACGGTTGATTTTCCATGAACAACTCAAAATTTTATGCTGCCCTGTATTGGCTTAAAGATAACCTAACCCGCTTTGTAGACAACACAATCTGTTTAAATTGGAAGGAGGGATTCGTGCCGCCTACGCTTATAGGCAAGGTACTCATTTGGGTACAAATTACTTAAAATATACGGAGAGGTTTTCTGCGCGGTTCCACCGGCTACGGCGAAAGGGCATCATCAAGTTCGGCTGTTACGAAATTGCCAGACAGAAGAATCTCCAATTGCAGTATTGCCCGATTCCGTGTACGGAAATCTGCAAGGAGAGACCCCGAGAGAATGCGGGAAAAGTTCTGACCGGACTGATTTTGTGAGGTTACGCAAAAAAGAGAGAAGCTTGGCGGCCCGGCAGATGCCTGCCGATGACCTTTTTCCATTGCCAGAACTTTCAAACGCACGGAATGTCAGAGAACGCAATACCGGTTATCTTAAGGACGGATTTGCGAAAATAGAAGCCGATTTGCGGTTCCTCATGACTTGTTTTGCTGAAGTTTTGGACGATGCCGGTGAGTCCTTGCTTGCAAGATGCCTCCCTTGGGTGAGCGACTCTAAAATTGAGCGTGGGAAAATACTAACCGAGCGGCTTTGCCAAGCGTATTCAATTGCCTTTCAACTTCTAAATATCGTTGAGGAGAATACCGCTGCTCAAATCCGTCGGCAACGCGAAGCTGAAGTGGGTGTGGCTGCTGAACATGGTCTTTGGGGCTACCATTTCAAAAAACTTCGGACGGCAGGAATTTCTCCCCAAAAAATTGCGACAATACTTTCTCGGATTGTCGTCGAACCCGTTCTGACCGCCCATCCGACGGAAGCAAAACGCTCGGTGGTTCTTCAGCATCACCGCCAACTTTATCTCTTACTCGTGCAGCGAGAAAATCGGATGTGGACCCCCCTTGAACAAAAGACCATCCGCGATGAGATCAAAGTTGAGCTGGAAAGACTCTGGCGAACGGGTGAAATTTATCTTCATAAACCGGAGATTTCCGCCGAACGGCAAGGTATCCTCTATTACCTTCGCGAAGTTTTTCCGCAGGTGGTTTCCAAGCTGGATCACCGATTGCGCCAAGCATGGAGCGAAATGGGATTTTCGCCGTCCCTGATCGATGAGCCACAGGCCCTCCCCTCCATAAAATTTGGCACTTGGGTGGGGGGTGATCGGGATGGCCACCCTTTTGTCACAGAAAAGACCACCGAAGAAACACTCCGGGAACTTCGCACAAATGCACTGCTTGTTCTCCAACAGCTACTTCGCACTTTGCCACAGAAATTGAGTCTCTCGCGCCATTGGCAGCCCGCACCACACGCCCTATCTACCATGGTAAACAAACGGATTCGCCATTTGAAGCCGGAAGCCCAAAGCCAAATCCGTGAGCTTACTGAGGAACCTTGGCGACAATTCGCCCAGCTACTCGTGGAAGAATTGTCCGGAAAAATCTCAGAAGAAGGACAGGTTTCATTAACTACTGCCCGCGCAGCCACCTTCCCATCCGCATTAGATTTGGAAAAGGACTTGACCCTTCTTCGCCAATCGTTGATCGAAGCTGATGCCGCTCGCATAGCCCTTGCCGATGTTGACCCAATTATCAGACATCTTCGTGTCTTTGGATTCCATTTAGCTGCCCTCGACATCCGTCAAAACAGCAAATTTCACGATATTGCACTCAACCAACTTTTGCGCAAAGCGGGACTCATCTCCGATCAGGAATTGCATTTTACTGAATGGTCGGAAGAAAGCCGATTGGAGTTATTAAATCGCGAACTTCTTTCGC
>PSRL01000123.1 GCA_003176035.1 Verrucomicrobiota bacterium | reverse complement strand
ACAATGGCATCCCGCCGTTGGCTCAAAGCCAGGAGCCTGAAACGGATGAGACGCTCCGTATATTGTTCGTGGGAAGATTGAGCGTCCAAAAAAATCCGTTGTTAGCAATCGAATCCGTAGCCCTGATGTCGCAACAGAACTGGCAATTGCAGATTGTCGGAGAAGGGCCCCTCAGTGAAGCGGCTCGCAAGAGGGTGACGCAATTAGGATTGAACAGCCGGATTTCCTTTCTGGGCTGGCAGGACTCCAAAGAAGTGGCAGCCGTGCTTTCACAGGCGGATGTTCTGTTGATGACTTCGCTTCAGGAGGGCTTGCCAATGGTCGGCATAGAAGCGCTGCATCACGGTCTGGCAATCATAGGCAGCGCTATTGGCGGGTTGCAGGATATTATTGTGGATTCGGTGAATGGTTTTTTTTGTTCCTTGCGTGCTCAAGATTTCGCCGGCCGACTGGATTCTTTAGCCGCGTCGCCAAAACTCCTGTTCATGCAAAAAAGGGCAAGTCGGGAAAAAGCAAAAGATTTTGATTTTGCGGCTTCGGTAAACAGGTACGAAACGCTGTTAAATGCGGCCCGACGAAGCGCCTGAAATGTGAGAACTTCTCGTACCTTCTACTTAAGAGCTACTAGTCATTTCTACCTGGATTTTTCGTTAGAACCCCCGAGGCATTCTATAGATTTTTAAGAGCATTAAATTTTAAAAAAGGCTAAAAAAGCTATGATTTCAAAATTAACTAGCCCCCAACCGCTCATTCAATTTAAAGTTTTTGCGGGCGAGAAAGATGGAGATTTCCGGGAAGAATCCGAGCACATATTTGTCCAAAATAGCGAAGTGAGCCTAACAGATTCTAGCCGGAGAGTCTATCAGTATCAACTCGATAGCACATTTGATACTCCCCTACAAAAAACGAAATTGCATTATACATTTCTTACCCCGCACAGATTACCTTCGTCAGATCTCGCCAGTAGAAAATCCGCGTTCGAAGACGGCTACAAATTGCGGTTTCCAGACGCACAAAAAATTAGGGGGGCTCCAACGGAAAAGTTCCGCTCATTTTGGCAAACTCTCAGTTCTCAGCTGCCTTACAAAACCGGCACGGATGCTGAAAAATTTGTAGCCGACCTCCAACAGAATCAAGCTTTCCCTCCGCAGCTAACCGAAACAGACATGGCTGCAATTCAAGCCGAACTCAGCCGTGATCCACTCCTCCCTCAGCTGACCGAAAGGGACGTGGCTACATTTCAAGCCGGCCTCAAACGTTATCAAGCTCTCCTTCCTCAGCTGACCGACGCGGACAGAGCTGCATTTGTAGCCGAGCTCAAATGTTCTCAGACTCTCCTCTCTCAGCTCTCCGACACGACCGTTGATGAAATTGTAGCCGCCTTCGAACGCGGGGTCACTGCCAAACCACAAACGGAAAAGGAAATTAGCGGGGGGGATAAGAGTAACGCCCCGCCGCAAGCAGATGAACACAGCAGGCTGAGCAGAGATCAGAAAATCGGGTCATTTTTCCGAAATAATTCCCATCGAATGCTTCGCAAGCGCGGCGCGACCGACTGCACGTATTGCCTCCGTCTCGGTCCGCTCACACCCGAGGAACAAGAAAAAATTGAGATGCTGCGCAGCAGCACCGCCGCAGACCCTCACTCAGACGAGGTGGAGCAAGCATTTAAGGATGGTTTGCTTGCAGGCTACGACTCGGTCGGTAGGCTACTGATAAGGACAGCATTAATAAAAGCTGCCGTAGTCGCCTTTGAAAAAGTCTCTGCCGAGAGGGCGGTTAAGCTCTCGGCCTCCAGCGGCTCCCCAGGGCAATTCCATACTGGAATTTGCGGGCGTGTTCCCGAATGAGAAAAGGCAAATTTTTTTCCTCTTCGAGCTGAAAGTGGGGATCGAGAATTTCTTTGAGGGCTTCCCAGCTCGAGCAATTTTCTGTTGCCCCCAGCCAGCTCCCCCTAAATTCCTCCAACCAGGTAAATGGCGTGGTCAATAAGAGCTGCCCGCCCACTAAAGTGGTGAGAGATTCCAAGAATTGTTTGGGTTGAGGCAGCCGGCAGATCAAGTTAGCAGCAAGTACCACATCAAATTTTCCTAACTTGGGCGGGAGATTTAAGGCATCGCCTACACAAAAGCTCACCCGTGCCCGGTGGATATCGCCGGATACCTGCGCCTCAAAAGGCACTGTGATTGCCCCTTCGACAGGTATCGGGACCTCCAATTTGCCTTCTTTCGCTAAGGTGGAAGCGGCGAGAATAAATTTTTGTGAGGAGTCGATTCCATGGACTTCCACACAGTGCCGTGCAAGCTCAAATGTCGACCTTCCTACGGCGCAGCCGATGTCCAATGCCTTTGCTGAGGATGGAAGGCGTGAGGTATCCAATAATTCCCGCACCACACGCGCCGGAAATTCCATTGCCTCATGTGGACCTGGAAGACCATTGAGAAGGCTCTCGGCAGTACCATAGTGAAGTAGCAAATACTCGGCTAGGGCCTGATCGCTTTCGTAGTGAGGAGGAGCTGACACAGCAATTTATAGAAGACTGTTGAGATAATGCGACGGTTGATAGGCTTCTATTAGGGTTTCCAGCTTTCCATGCCGAAGCATGCGGACCTCTTTCACCAGAATCTCAGGCGTTTTAGTGGGAGAAAAAAGAATGTCGTCATGCGTGGCATGAGATTTTTCTTTGAATTTGTCGGGGGTAAGAGAACCTCCCAGATGGTCGCTGCGCCCGGTTGCCACATGAACGGTGCCGCGAATTTTCTCGTCTTGAATGTCGCATCCTGACGGCGGCAAGATCTGCGTTCCAAAACCTAATTCCCCCAACTCTCCCACAGCGGAATCGCTTGCCAATTTTTCGTTATGGGCCTGGATGGTTGCGGAATTGCCTCGTAAAAAATCAGCCCGAATGACGCGTCCCTCAGTAACCCGCATGAGACCCAACGTTCCGTCTTCATATTTCATGGGGAATGTTCCCTCCGCGCCGGTGGGGACAAAGTAGACCTCACCAGCAGGAAGATTCGCCACCGCTGGTTGGTTACCGCGGCAGAGCCCGTGGCTTTTTTGAGCTTCCTGCTCACCAAGGTCCAAATGGAGGGTGTGAGATTGGCCATCGACTTCAAAATCGATTTCAGCCCATGTGGCATGAGTCATGCCCAAACGCAGCTTCTCAGCTTCCCGACTGACCTCCTCATAGTTGACGGCCAGCCCCGTCCTGAGGATGATCTCGTTGAGGCCGTGCAGGGTTGCCCCACGAAAACCGTAGCGCTTGGCAAAAGCGGTGAGGGGAGCGGTAGCTGAATAGGTGGAAATACAGAGGATGATGTCGTAGTGAGGATAGACGTCTTTTTCCAGGCTCACTGTTTTTCCCGCTGGCGTGCGGGCCTCATCCGGAAGATCCAAATTACTGCCGCCTGTAATTTGGTAGGCATAGAAATCTCCTCCCTGAAGGCCCAGACTTTGCAGTACACTTTCTTGCAGTGGAATATAAAACTGTTCATAAGCGTGCTTTTGAATGGAAAGACGGGGATTTTTCAGAAAAGCAAATTCATCCACGTCCCGAATGTTTTCCAAGTCGATCAATATTGCGAGGCGATGCCCTGGCTGGGGCTCAAAGACTGTTTTCAAAAGCTTCGCGAGATCAAATGGCGGGAAGGCTCGTGTGACAGCGGTCTGCGGTGGGATGGAACATTGCATAAAGAATGGAAAGATCCATTATTAAAATAATGAACACAAGGCAACATAGCTCGGAAGGGAAAAAATCAAGTGCTTTGTCTCAGGGAACAAAAAAAAAATGGGAAGTGGGGGTGGTCCTTATCTTCGCTGTTCTCTATTACTTCTCGTACTATCGCAATGGGTTGAATTTGGGGGGCGAAGGGGGTACGGAGGGGGTTCTTGCCCTGCGATTGCTTGAGGGACAACGGCCCATTGTGGACACCTTCCTCGGTTACAATGTGCTTTGGTTTTATCCGATAGTTGGGCTTTTTAAGGTATTCGGGCCGAATTATCTGATCCTAAAGGTCTATTTTTTTGCAATTTGCACCTTCACCGCTTTTTTAGGGACGCTTTTGGTGCGGCGGGTGACCGGCTCTTCCCTGCTTGCCGCCGGCACGGGCCTCCTTCTGGTGATGATTCCAGGTGCGCAATTTAGGAATTATCTGCCGTTCCTAGCCGTGCTAAACATGGCCACCCTCTTGCAGGCATTCGTTTTTCCTGCTCAGAGAAATCCAAAGAGTGGGGCCTGGATGGCCCTGGCGGGCCTGGCCTTGGGGTTGACCTATTTGATTCGAATTGATGTTGGGATTTTAGTAACCCTTGTCATCATCATTTTGTTGCTTGCGTTGCCGTGGTCTGAGAAATCCGGCCCTCTGGCTGGCTGCGGCATCGCTTTAAAGGGAGCATTTCTCATAACGGCATTTGCCCTCTTAGCGCACCTCCCCATACTTTGGGACGCTCATCGGCGCGGTTTTCAAGACGCCTTCCTTGGACAGTATCGGACTTGGTTCGGCTACCTTCGAAACGAGGCCAATAAACTCCTGGTTCCGAAAAACGGGAATCCGCCAAACCCAAAAAACGCATTGCCGCTCCCCTCGCCAAAAGCGACGGAGGTCGCTTCACCTTCGCTTCAGCCTACACCGCACGCGGAAAAACCTTCGCAGGCGACGCCAACGAAGCTGAGTGACGAGATAGCGACGCTGCGTAGGCCCCCTCTGACGGATCTGAGAGAGCATAAATTTGTGCGGCGGACGTTTGCTTGGGTCATCTATTTGCCGATTCCCATTTCCGCACTCATCTTCATCGGCATGGGGCCGTGGTGGCTGATCAACGCCTTCAAACGCAATTTTGAGGAATGCCGTCAGGCGCTGGAAGCACTTGTTGCATTGGGATGTGCTCTGGTCCTCTTCCCCCAATATTTCTTTTTCCGACCGGACACGCCGCACGTGAGTGAATTTATGGTGCCTTTTCTAATGGCAATGCTCTTTGCCTGTTTTCACGCGGTACGGATTGCCAGAGCAAGACAGAACATTCTGGCCTGGCTGTATGCCATAGTCCTTTTGTGCTTCTGTGTTCCGGACACATTTGCTCATGTTCTCAATGGATTGAGGCGCGCATCCTCAGGAAGCATTGCGGCAATAAAAGACCGCGGCCAAGAATTCATAGCCTCCAATGGGGTGCGTGTTTTGGTTCGACCTGAGAATCTTGCTGAATTGCGAGGAATCTATTCAATTATAATCAATAATTCCCAACCCGAGGATTGGGTGGTCTGCTACCCCTATTTGCCGACGGTGAACTTCATGACGAATCGCAAAAGCTATGAATATAATCTTTACGTGGACAACGCAGCTAAAGTGAAAAACTTTGACGAAGTTACGATCAATAAATTCCTCCGATTTCAGCCAGCAGTCGTCGTGATCAACAATGACCCAATCAATCAAAACAGAGTTTCCCATTTCAAGGTTTGGGCCGCTCCAACTTATGAATTTGTTAAAGGCCACTATGAGCTTGCGGCCACTTACAGCGAAATGGAAATCTATGTGCGAAAAAAGCAATCTACTCCCAAGAAGTAGATTGCTTTTACAGCCGAGCCTGCTGCGGAGCACCCTCCGGCCCTGTGCTACACGACCAACCGAGCAACACAGGTGCCAAATGTTCTCAGCTCCCCTTCCGCGGCATCCGGACCATTAGCCTAGATTTTATTGAATTCGGGAATCAGAGCACCCCACTCTTCGCAATGCCAGTCGTGCAACTGACTGCTGTCGCCATAGTAGACAACGTTTCTGACAGCGTTATAGTTAGTACCCCCTGAAAAAGGGTTGAAAAGCATCCGGCGCCTATGTTGCTCAGTTGGTCGAGTAGCGCAGGGCTA
>PSRL01000194.1 GCA_003176035.1 Verrucomicrobiota bacterium | reverse complement strand
TGGAGCAGCCCGGTAGCTCGTCAGGCTCATAACCTGAAGGTCGCAGGTTCAAATCCTGCCCCCGCAACCAATCTCTCATTTTGGGCTCAGCGGAGCGGGGAAGAGATAAGGATTTTTCAGATATCTCGATGTTACAAAAGTTCGCCGCACAAATTTTGTGTCAACCAGTAGGCGATTTCCTCTTGCTTTAAGCCAGCACCGATCAGTGCTTGGAGCTTTCCAACTGCGGCTTCCCTTGTGATGCGCTGTCCGGATATCAGCCCGGACTGATAAAGGCGATTCCCAGCTTCGTAAAGTTCCAAATTAATTCTATCTTCCAAGCATTGTGAGACAGCAAAAAGAACGATTCCGCGATCTGTTGCTGCTCGAAGAGCGGCCACAAAAGCTTCATCGTCGCAGGGGCCTGTACCGCTTCCGTAACATTCCAATACTAAACCCTGTACCCCACTCTCGATCAGAGCGGAAAGGTGAATGGCTTGGATACCAGGAAAAAAGGGGATTACAGCGATGTTTCCCGTGGCTTTCGGGTAATTATATTTGAGTACGTCAGGGAGATTCGGGACCTTATTTTCCACATCTTGATTGTGGTGGGGTAGGCAGACGAATGGATTGCGCCCAATGCTCCGGGCTTTAGTGCAGCGAACCCCATAAAACAAATTTCCATGAAAATAGAGGTATACATTTGGAGAGAGAGTTGAGCTTCCTAGAACTTTTAACGATCCGATCAAGTTTTCCCACGCATCTGTGCCTGGAGCATGTGCTGAGAGCAAAGCTCCCGTGAATACCACCGGGATTTCCAAACCTAACAATTGAAAACTCAAAGCGGCCGCGCTGTACGCCAATGTGTCTGTGCCATGGAGCACCAGTACACCGGAAATATCTCCTCTTGAGGCGGCATCCACAATTTCTTTGCGCAGATGTAGCCAGTGGGTAGGAGTGATATTGCCGCTATCTATCAGTGGAGGGAGCTCACGAAATTGCCAGGAGGGTAATTCAGATTGTTTATCAAGATACTCACATAAGTGTTTTCCTGAGGCGGGTGCTAATCCTCCTTCCGTCGAGCACATCCCAATGGTACCGCCGGTATAGAGGATCAGCACTGATTGGCCAAGAGCTTTCAAGATTTAGGAGTTCTGATAGGATTCTGACAAGGAGCCCCCTTCTATAGACGATCCGGCAGGGCGAGCTATTTTTTTCCATGCGGTAAGATCGAGATCCAAATCAGAAAATTTCGCTGAATCAAATACAGGCTCAGCAATACCCGCTTTTCTTTGTTCCTGATAATCGTCCATGACTCTGAGTCCAATTTTGAACAGGAGCACTAAGGCAACAAGATTTACTAAAGCCAGCAATGTCATCGTAGTATCAGCAAAGGTCAAAACAATGTTCAAACTTTCCTTGCCGCTCCAAAAGACCAAAACTAAGACTAAGAAACGATAGAGAAATAAGATCAAACGGTTGCGTCCAAAGATGAAACGTAGATTATTTTCTCCCAAATAATAATTGTAGTAGATTGTTGTGAAAGCGAAAAGGACGAGGATCACACTAATAAAGGGAGAACCCCAGGAGCCCACCACCATAGCGACAGAGTGTTGGGTGAGAGTGACACCGTCGCCTTGTTGATGAGAATGATAAGCCCCGGAGAGCAAGATCAACAAGGCCGTACAGGTGCACATGATAAAGGTGTCCGTAAATACGCTCAAGGATTGCACCACCCCTTGCGCTACGGGGTGTTTCACCTCGGCAACTGCTGCTACGTTTGGGGCTGTGCCTAAACCCGCCTCGTTGGCAAATAGGCCTCGTTTAGCCCCCATAGTGATGGCGCTTCCCACCAGCCCCCCAAACACAGGGTCGATACCAAAAGCGCTTCGGAAAAGAACAGCGATTGCTTCGGGAAGATGCCGAATTTGCACAAAAATAACAAATAGAGTGACGCCCAGATAACACAAAATTTTTATCGGAACAAGCGTATCTGAAATAGTTGCTATCCGCCTGATCCCTCCCGTGATGACCAGACCTAATATTACAACAACCCCAATGGTGGATGTAGCCAGAGGAATTCCAAAGGATTCTTTGAGGGAGTGCGTAATGATATGCGCTTGAACGCTATTAAAACCGAATGCAGGAGTAATAATCAAGATGAGGGAAATGAGGATTCCCAACCAATGTTGACCCAACCCGTGTCGAATATAATAAGCAGGTCCCCCAAAATAGACGCCATCTCCGCCATTGCGTTTGTAAAGCTGAGCCAGAGTGCATTCAAAAAAGCTGCTTGCCATGCCCAGAGCTGCTGTTACCCACATCCAAAATATCGCCCCTGGACCTCCGAGAGCCAAGGCAACTCCCACGCCAGCAATAGTGCCGCTTCCAACTCGCCCGGCGACACTGATCATCAAAGCTTGAAAGGAAGTAACATTCTCTTTGCTTCGGCTCAAAGCTTCCGAGAAAACACTAAACATGTGTAAAAAATAACGGCACTGCACAAATCGCGAACGCACGGTGAAATAGGCTCCGCAAACTATCAGAAGAACGAATAGTATTTGTCCCGAAAAATCACTTAATAGTTTTATCATAAGGCTGTTATGAGGAAGTTGCCTCCCGCCAAAGAGTTTATCAGTATGATGATAAGTCCTGAAGAGGAGAAATAGGTAATCAGCCTTCCTACCACATCGCGGCCTGGGATGCCAACTGTTATTCTTTGGCTTCATTCATCATCTTGCCTAAGAAAACGGTATCGGCCTGGAAAGAAATTCGCGGGAAGAAAAAGGGAAGTTAATATTATATATTAATACTCAACGAGTTATTTAATTATTTAATTATTTAATTATAACGAGACCTCGCCGAAATGATCATCTCTTACATTCTTTCAGATGTAGCGTGGCTTTTTTGATATCCGGTCGTACAGTGTGAGGTTTGCTGGCCCTTCAATCCAACTTCGGATCGTCCCTTCCGGGTGGATGGTCCGTGATTTGCAATAGCCACCCTGTACATGACTGCTTCTGTTACAGTGAATGTTGCCAGCCCACCCGCAGCCCTTGGGATGCGATTTGGCCCGACACAGCGCATCAAGTCCAGGGCACCGTTTCCGAGATGTTTGGCTAGAGGTGATCTGGCAGTTTCTTGCTACCGCAGCCCCAGAGGAGGAGCGCCGTACCGCCGAAGATCGCATTGACTCCATAGAGAAGTCCGATCACCCAAGAGGCTGCGATCGGGTATTGGACGAAAATAATAACACCCAGAGCTAAGGCCATGATTCCGTTAAAAAGTAACCAGGACCAATATTTGTGATTTTTTAATTTAACGGATGTAACAATCTCAAATATCCCTTCGATCAGAAAAAATGCCGCTAGGATTATGGTAAAAAGTTCCAGTCCAACGATGATTTTTTTGAGTATCAGAATACCGACCGCGATACGCAAAAAGGCTAATAGACCGTGCATCAGCCTATGATTGTCATAATTCCCGGAAATTGCCGCAACCAAGGATGCTACCCCAGTAATGATGAGAAGAAATGAGATGATTTGCACAATTGCTACGGATGCGAACTCGGGAAAGATGAGGGCAGCTAGTCCGGACAAAAAATAAAGAAGGCCGCTAATGGTTAACCACATTGATCGCATGTGCGTCAGATCCGTGGTTGTGGATACTGATGGGGGGAGAGGTTGCATAGGTTTATTGATAGTGGCACTTGGGTTTTGGTGCAAGCTTTGCGCAAAAAGGATACGGGGCTTTTAGGGGAAACCTCGTGATATTTACTAGAATGGCGGCTTGCCGATGCGTTTTCATATGCGATTCTTTTCAAAATGGGTTTTACGGCTCAAAAAATGATGACTTTGCTAGCGGTTTGCAGCTTGATTTGTGGCTGCACGAAACCGGAGCAAGATGCTGACTTGGTTGTAGTCAATGGTCTCGAACCGGGGACGATCGATCCCGCACTTCTTACAGGTCAGCCCGAGCGGAGAATTGCGAGCAGTCTGTTTGAGGGATTAACCCGTTTTAATGAAAAAGGCCACGCCGTACCGGGGATGGCCGAATCGTGGCAAATTTCACCTAATGGCAAAACCTATGTTTTCCGTCTGAGGCGCTCGGCTTACTGGAGCGACGGGAAGCCCGTGACGGCGCAGGATTTTGTGGACTCTTGGAAGCGCGCTCTTTTGCCTTCCACTGGCGCCGCGTATTCCTACCAACTTGATGTTCTCAAGAATGCAGAGGCCTATGAACAGGGAAAAATTGCGGACTTCACTCAAGTTGGGGTGAAAGCTCTGGATACTCACACCTTGCAGGTGGAGTTAGAAAATCCTGCAAAGTACTTCCTTGACTTATGTGCAATTCCCATCTTTGCCCCCGTCCGACCGGATATTATTGAGCGGCACGGTGGGGCGTGGACGAAGCCGGAAAATATAGTCGGCAACGGCCCTTTTATATTGGATCAGTGGCGTCTCAATGATCGCATTCGGCTGCGCAAAAACCCCCGCTATTGGGATGCTGCTCATGTGCGTCTGCACACCTTGGATCTTCTTCCGGTCGCTGTCGCTAACACGGCGCTAAATTTTTACTACGCCGGTCAGGTGGATGTTCTCCTTGATAAAGGGATTCTCTCGCCATTGTATATTGACGTTTTAAAGCAGACTCCGGATTATCACGCCGCGCCATTTTTAGGCACTTACTTTTTAGCATTTAATTGCACACGGAAGCCGTTTGATGATCCGCGAGTCCGTCTCGCATTTTCTTTGGTTGCGCATAAGGAGCGAATTACAAAAAATATCACTCGTGCTGGCGAACAACCCGCCTCCGGATTAGTTCCGCCTGGCGTTGCCGGCTACTCTGGCGTAAAGGGACTGCCTTACGATCCGGCACGTGCGCGAGAACTGCTCAAGGAAGCAGGTTATCCGAGCGGACGCGGCTTGCCATTCATTGAATTCCTTTATAATTCCAATACCCTGGATCAGGGAATTGCTATTGAATTACAAGATGCGTGGCGGCGCGAGCTAGGCGTGACTGTCAGCCCTACCCAACAGGAATGGAAAGTATACCTCAACTCGCTGAATGCCTTAAACTTTGATGTTTCGCGTCGGTCTTGGGTGGGAGACTATGCCGATCCAAATACCTTCCTTGAGATGTTTACAACCGGGAATGGCAACAATAGAACGGGCTGGTCGAATCCAAAATATGATCGCTGGATTGCGCAGGCTCTAAAAGAGACCGATGCGCAGAAGCGTTTTCGGATACTGGCGGAGGCGGAGGATTTTTTAGTCAATCGACAGGGGGTAATTTGTCCGATTTTTGCGTACGTAGGAGTTCTTTTCTTTAATGATTCACGTGTGGGTGGGTTGGAGCCCAATCTTCTGGACGAACATCCGTTTCGCACCATGTATCGTAAGGATCCACGGCGCTGAAGTTCCGGAATCTGATACCACTGATCAGGTGCTAACAAACTGAGAATAATCGATAGTGTGTAGCCGCTCTTTGCGAGAGCCAAGACGTGGCACACAGGAAAGAAGAGCTCGAGTATAGGGGTGCTGAGGCTCTTTCAGGACACGTTTTGTCTCGCCGCTCTCTACAATTCTGCCCCGAAACATAACAGCTACCTCATCACACAAGTCTTGAATGATAGCAAAATTGTGGGTGATTAAAATGAGGCTCATGCCCAAGCCCGATCGAATTTCATGCAAAAGTTTCAAAATCTGGGCCTGAATGGTGACGTCTAAAGCGGTAGTTGGCTCATCCGCCACCAAAAGCTTTGGCTTACAAGCAAGGGCCATGGCAATCATGACCCGTTGCTGCATCCCGCCGCTCAGCTGATGGGGATAGTCGCGCATCCGCGCAGCCGCGTTGTGAATCCCGACAGCATCCAACCAATGAAGAACTTCCTGATCGATATCGCGGACATCCGGACGATGTTCGCCAAGGGCTTCTACAATTTGGGTACGTATGGAATAAACCGGATTCAGAGAGGTGGTAGGCTCTTGAAAAATATAGGCAATCCCGCCCCCGCGAATTTTGCGTAAGGCGGCGGGGTTCATTTGCAGAACAGAACGATTTTGAAAGAGGATTTCTCCGGAATAGGTTGCGGGAGGGGAGGGAAGCAACCTGGTTAAGGATAAGGCGGTGACACTTTTTCCACTGCCACTTTCTCCGACAATTGCCAGCGATTTTCCCTCATCCAAACTGAAGGAGATCTTATCGACTGCTAAAAAAGGGCCTTTGTCCGTCTCAAAAGAGAGTGAGAAGTCGTGGAGTTTCAGGAGAGTTTCGGCCATAAATTTTTTCCAAGAGTCCAGTATATATAGCGAAAATCAAGGTTCTACCAGTTGGCCCTTTTGCTATAGAGCCTTGCTAAGGTTTCGTTTGGGAAGCTTCTCTGAGAGCTTCGCCGACCATGTAAAAGGCAAGGCACACGATGAAAATCGCCAGGCCAGGAAATAAAATGAGCCACCAGGCGTCCAAAATATATGACTTTCCGTCGGAGATGATATTGCCCCAAGTGGCCTGCGGGGGCGGTACCCCGAAGCTTAGAAAGCTGAGTCCTGCCTCGGTCATAATAGCATCTGGGATGCCCAATACAGCGGTAACAAAGATTGGGGCCGCGGCGTTGGGTAGAATGTGACGGACAATGATGGCAAAGGGACGCTGGCCCAGACTACGGGCTGCCCGCACATATTCAGTTTCGCGTAAGGTCAAAAATTCCGCACGCACCAAACGAGCCGTGCTTGTCCAACTGACAAGTCCGATAACGATGACGATGATCCAAATATTTGGACCAAGCATTGCTACGGCAGTTAAAATTAAAAAAAAGGCGGGAAAGCAAATCATAGCATCAACGATACGCATCAGAGTGTTATCAACCCAGCCGCCCAGGTACCCCGCGGCAGCCCCCACTGCTGTTCCGATCAACAAGGAAACCCCCACTGCGACAAAACCGACGGTTAGTGAAATATAAGCGCCGTGTAACATTCGTGAGAGAACGTCTCTTCCCAAATTGTCTGTGCCAAGCCAATGGCCCGGTCCAGGGGGAAGGAGCTTTTGTTCTAAATGCGTCGCATTTGGATCATGAGGCCAATAGTCGTGCGCAAGGTTCAAGATGCTGAACACAAGTGCGATTGCAAAGAGAATGAGAATGACGCCGAGTGCAATCATTGCAATCCGATTGTTACTAAACCTAATTAACGTTCGGGCAAATGGGCTTTTTGTGTTCATTCCAGACGAACTCGGGGATCAACGACCGCATACAGAAGATCAGCAAATAAGTTGCCAAGAAGGACCAATGCAGCGGTGATAAAATTTAATGCTATTAGGCTTGGATAATCCCGGTCCAGTACCGCTTGATAGCCTAATCTACCAATCCCCGGATATGCAAATATGGTCTCGACAATAACACTGCCGCCCAATAAGGCCGGGAGGAGGTAGCCTAAACCGGTCACCAGGGGGCGGATGGAGTTTCTTAAAGCATGCTTGTAAAAAACGGCATCTTCAGGGAGCCCCTTTGCTCGTGCAGTACGGATATAATCTTCCTTCAGAGTCTCCGCCATGCTTGCTCTGATGAAACGGGATTGGACGGCAATGCCATTGAGTGAAAGGACAGTCGCGGGCAACGCAAGATGCCAGAAAGTGTCCAACCATTTTCTCAGATCATTGGAAAAGGCAATGCCATAAGATTGAGTGCCAAGAATAGGAACCGCAAAAACCTTCACTAACGCTATGGTAATCAAATAAGAAATCCAAAAGCTGGGCAACGCGATGAGAATAAATGCGATGAGGGAAGCGAAGGTGTCGGGCGCTCTGCCGTAGTGACGAACGCAGAAAACTCCCAGTAGGATGCCGAAAGTAAATGCCAGGGTGAGGGCAAGGATGTTTAATTTCAGAGTTGCCGGCAATCGCTCCGCGATCTTTTGTAAAACGGGTCGATCGTCCTTTGTGCTACGGAGGTCACCGCTAAAGAGGTCCCTCATCGTGAGGAGGTATTGTTTATAAATGGGCTGGTCCAGATGAAACCGTTTACGAAAAGCATTTTGAACGGCCGGAGAAATTTTTGGATTGAGGTCCCCCCAGGGATAAGGGCTGCCCGGAGCCAGAGTAATGATGAGAAAGGCCACGATACTAACAAAGAAAAGCAGGATGGCGCTGATTGCCAGGCGTCGAAGAATGAAGGCGGTCATAGTGGTGGAGGATTTTGCACCGGTCGAGGCAGGCGGGAAGCGTATTCAGGCCGATAAAACCATTTGGAATAATAAGACCATCCTGCTTTGGGAGGGATGATTGGCGTGTCGATGTATCTGCCCCGTCCATCCGGGCGGTAGACGCGAAAAGCATTTTTCCAGACCGCTGTGGTTTCATTCGGAACAAATAGAAAAAGATAAGGCTGATCATGATAAATCGTGCTTTGCAGTTCGCCAGCGAGCCGGATGATGGTTCTGCGGTCATACTCCTGACGAATCTGTTCCAAGAGTTGATCCACTTTGGGATTGGAATAGCCGACAAAATTCAGAAGCCCCGGCTTGGTTTGTGTGGAGGACCAAATTTGATACTGATCATAACCACCACCTGCCCAACCTAAAACAACTGCATCAAAATCGAGCTTTAAAATATGTTGGCTAAGAAATACCGACCATTCGTAGTTTTCGATTTTCGTATCGACGCCGATTTTTCGCAAATCATCCTGAACTAACGTCGCGATATCTTTGCGGATTTCCTGGTTGCTGGGAGTCAGAAGCGTGAATGAGAGCGGTTTTCCATCTTTGAACCGCATGCCATTTGGCCCTTTTTTCCAGCCCGCTTCTTCCAATAACGCGGTGGCTTTTGCAGGGTCAAAAGGATAAGGCTGAACCTTTGGATTAAAATACCATGCGTTAGGAGGGAAGATTCCCGTGCTTTGAATGGCTTGGCCGTAAAGGATGAAATGAACGACAGCCGGGATGTTGACTGCGTGAGCCAGAGCGGTCCGAACACGAGGATCTTGAAAAATAGGATTCCTGAGATTCCAACCAATATATCCATAAGCGCCGCCTGGCGTTGAATAGAGTTGATAATTGGGATTTTTTTGATTGGATTTTACTGACCAGGGGTCTACTTGCAGAAAATCCACCTGCCGGGTTTCAAATGCCAACCGCTGAGTGAGGGCATCCGGGATTATGCGATAGGTTATGCCATCCAGCCAAGGCGGGACATCAAAATAAAGAGGATTTTTCGAAAGCCGAACGTATTCGTTTGTTTTCCATTCCTCGAATTTAAATGGACCAGTACCGATGGGTTGGCGGTTAAAATTTACAGCCCACCAAGAAGCAGGTTTTCCCTCGAGGATATGGGCGGGAAGGACACCCATTGTCCAGCTTGCCAGCGCCGGGGAATAAAGCCCCCGATAGGTTATGCGGACATGATACGGGTTGAGGGCCTCGACTGTGAATACCTTATCAAAATCCGCTTTTCGTGGCGAATGGACGTTTTCGTCCATGATGGAGCGGAATGTGAATGTCACGTCACGCGCTGAAAAGGGAGCGCCGTCCTGCCATTTGACGTTGCGGCGAAGTTCGAAATCAATTTGGGGTTCCGCAATGAAGTGACCCGTGTTTACAACTTCTACCGAAGCCGGGAAACGGCCCTGCGAGGAGTGAAATGAGATGAGTTCTCCAAAGGCGGGTGCGAATGGACCAACGATAGTTGCTTCATAGGCAGCGTCATAGTCGTACCAATTTTTTTCTGGCAGCAGCGATGAGGCGAAGGTTTGTGTCGCTGCGGCGGTGCGAGCTGCGGCAAGCGCTTTGCGCGCTGAAGCTGTTGTGAGATTAGCGCGGAAAACGGTGATAGGGAGCGGCGAGATGAGAGAAGCGATAGCATTGGAGTCGGAATAACCTGGAACTGAAAGAGAAACTATGACGCAGCGATTTTGCAAGGAAGCATGGATGATATGCAAGAGAGGCCATTTTGCGGAATTGGCTTTTAAAGTTGCTAAGGCATGGGCGGCGGCAGTTGGGGTCGTAAAGAAGAACGTGCTGGTCTGGCTGATGGTCCAACTTTGGGCGAGCTCGGGAGCTAACTCTAAATTTTCGTCGTACTTTAACAATCCGTCAAAAATATTGCCGGAGATAGCGGAAGATGTGGTGTCGGTACTTTGAATGGGGTTAAAATTTTGAGGGTCGCCAGCTAACGAAATAATCATTTCGTTTTTTTTCTTTGAGGCAAGAGTGAGCTCATTCAAAAATGATGCGGTGATCAGAAAGGCAAAGAAGAGGGGAACCCCAATGACAATGGTCCGGATCATTCGATGATGCCGCTTCGTTTCTTTGGAGTATACAAACCCATGCCTTGGATCACGAAAATAATTAGAAAAGCCATGATTGGTATACCTGGCGAATCATTTTTTGCTTTTTCACTGATGAATCATTGGTGGCGTGAGTTGGAATCGCAAAAGTAATGCATTTTTGGACAGTTACTTGTGCATAAGGGTTGTCCGAAGCCGTTTGATATGCTTATTTTCTCTGTAGTTTTTTTTCATGAACGTAGTCGAAGAACACCAGCCTAATTGCCTTGTCACCTTGCACGTAGAAGTTCCCGTAGAGCGCGTCGCTCAAGAGTGGGATGAGGTAGTGGATGATTTTAAAAAAAATGTTTCTCTCCAGGGGTATCGGAAGGGATTTGCTCCGAAGAAGCTCGTTGAAGCGCGTTTTGCCAAGGATATTAGGCAGGAACTGCAACGCAAACTGTTGGACTCCTCACTACAAGAGGCAATCAAAAGCAAAAATTTGGAAGTTGTTTCCATCCTGGGCTTCGAAAATATTGCTTTGGAAAAAGGTCAAAGTCTTCGTTATTCAGCCAAAGTGGCAACCGCCCCTACTTTTGAGCTGCCTCCTTACATGGGCATCGAGCTCGACATAGCGGCGCTCACGGTCACTGATGAGCAGGAAAGCCGTGCGCTTGAAAACTTGCGGCGAGCTTACGCCAGTTACGAACCTGTCGAAGGCCGCGGGCTAGAAATGGATGACCTGGCTGTCTTAACCTATTCAACGCAAATGGATGGGAAGCCACTGGAGGCTCCGGAAATCCCGAAACGATTGAAAAGCGGGAAAAATGTCTGGGTTAGGTTAAACGCCAACATGCTGCTTCCCGGTTTCAGCGAAGCTCTTTTGGGAATGCGACCTGACGAAACAAGAAGTTTTGAAATCCAGGTCAGTTCCGACTATTCTGTGGAGGTGTTGCGGGATCAGAAAATTGCGTTTGAAGTGACGTTAGAAGGCATCAACAAAGAGGTCCTCCCTGAGTTATCCGATGAGATAGCGGACAAGGTTTTGCCCGGGAAAAACCTGGAAGATTTAAAGAAGCTGCTTCGCCTGAGACTGGAAGAAGAAGCACAAACAATGTTTGAGTCTCGCAAACGCCAGGGAGTGATCGAATATCTTCTTTCGAACGTGCAAGCGGAAGTACCGAGTCACCTCGTGCGATCTGAAGCGCAGCGTATTCTGCAGGAGATAGTGGAAGAAAACCAGACACGGGGAGGCGATGAGTCCCAGCTGCGTGCTCAGGAACGGGATATTGTTGTTTTTGCCGAAAAAAGCGCTCAAGAGCGGGTGCTCGGCGCATTTTTGCTGCTTAAGATTGCTGAAAAGGAAAAGATTGAAGTGACTGATGAGGAGTACTCCGCGAGGATCTTAAAAATGGCCCAGCGTTATAATATCACCGTTCCGAAACTCATTAAGAATTTGACTCAAAAAGATGCATTTGGGGCTCTTCGTGAAGAAATCTTATTGGACAAGACCCTGAGTTTCATCGTAGCCAATGCTACAACGCGCGAACCCAATACCAACCAGTCTGATGCGACGGTAGTCGCTGCTTAGCCGAGCCGTACGATCACTCAAAACCAAATTCTTACTTTCATGTACCAACCGCCTCAAAATATGCTCGTCCCTATCGTTGTAGAACAGACCGGAAGAGGAGAGCGCAGCTACGATATCTATTCCCGTCTGTTGAAAGATCGGATCATATTCATTGGAACGCCAATCGACGACAACGTTGCAAATTTGGTGATTGCTCAAATGCTATTCCTCCAAATGGAGGACGGTAAAAAAGATATTAGTCTTTACATCAACTCCCCGGGCGGAGCAGTCACCGCCGGACTAGCGATTTATGATACCATGCAATTTGTGACATGCGATGTCACCACCTATTGCATGGGCATCGCAGCAAGTATGGGAGCAGTCCTCCTGGCGGCAGGAGCCAAAGGAAAGCGCTATGCATTACCAAATTCTGATATCATGATCCATCAGGTATCCGGTGGCGCGCAGGGGCAGGCGAGCGATGTGGAGCGCCAAGTGGAATTTATGTTCAAGCTTAAGAAACGCTTGAATAAAATTCTCTCTCATCACACCGGCAAGCCCATTGAGATCGTCGAAAAAGACGCCGATCGGGATTATTATATGACGGCTCAGGAAGCCAAAGACTATGGCTTAGTAGATGAAGTGATTCATACCCTGAAAGAATCCAAAGAATCCAAAGAACCTGATGGTAAGGATAAGGAGATCAAATCTCAGGGGGAAGAACCCAACCCACCGGCTGAAAAACCGGCAAGTTAGGACTTTTGGAATTTGAGCTGCGCACTATCGCAGCTTGAGCTTTACTCTTGTGCTAAATTAAGGCATCCTCTTTACAAATAGGGAGACGCTAAGGCAAGGGGGTCTCTTTCTTTGCAGTTTGTAGAGAGTCCTTACTATATTAATTACCAAGAGAGATCATGGCCCGCCCGAACAATTTAGCGATGTGCTCCTTCTGTGGCAAAAGTCATTCGGAAGTGCGCAAGCTAATTGCGGGGCCTGGTGTCTACATTTGCGATAACTGTATTGGGGTTTGCAAGGGAATCCTAGAAAAAGAATTGGGAGAGGATTCTCATCGCCAAAAATCGAAGGCTCCCATCCTAAAGCCTATAGATATCAAACATGCGTTGGACCAGTACGTTATCGGACAGGATCTCGCAAAACGGACGCTTGCTGTAGCTGTTCACAATCATTACAAACGGGTCCTATTGGCGACCTCCAGTCAATCCTCGGCAACGATTTCGATGGACCCCCTTGCCGATGTGGAAATCGAAAAAAGCAATATTCTTCTTGTGGGCCCATCCGGCTCCGGCAAGACACTATTGGCGCAGACATTAGCGCGCATTTTGGATGTTCCATTTTGTATGGCTGACGCTACGACCATTACAGAAGCGGGTTACGTGGGGGAAGATGTGGAAAATATTATTCTACGGCTCCTACAAAACGCTGATTATGATGTGAAACGTGCGGAGATAGGGATCGTTTATATTGACGAAATCGATAAGATTGGACGCAAAACGGATAATGTCAGCATTACGCGGGATGTGTCCGGAGAAGGGGTACAACAGGCTTTACTGAAAATTCTGGAGGGCACCATTTGCAATGTGCCTCCTCAAGGAGGACGCAAACATCCTCACCAGGAGTATATCCCCGTCAATACTGAGCGTATCCTCTTTATTTGTGGGGGAGCCTTTGTAGGTCTGGACAAAATCATTCAACGACGAGTGGGCAGTAAATCGATAGGATTTCGATTTCCGAAGGAAAAAGAGGTTCACGATTCCTATAAAGATCTGGAAGGAATCGAACCGGAGGATTTATTAGCATTTGGCCTGATTCCCGAATTTATTGGACGTCTCCCCATCGTGGCGCCATTGAAGTCTCTTACGGAAAACGACCTCTGTCAGATTTTACTGGATCCGCGGAATGCGATGTCCAAACAATATAAAAAACTGCTAGCCTTGGATGGAGTCGGTCTCAATTTTACGAAGGATGCTGTGCGCGCTTTGGCAGCCGAAGCTCTTAAGAAGGGTACCGGCGCCAGAGCGCTACGTTCCATGTTAGAGAGCATTATGTTGAATATAATGTACGAAATTCCCAGTAGGAACGACATTGCTGAGATTACCATCAATCGAGCGGTAGTAGAAGGTAAAAAAGAACCCTTAATCCGTCGTAAACAAGATAAGGACGCCGCCTAGCTCATTTGTGCAACTCTCGGTTGCCCCTGTAAACAGCGGGGTCTGTCATGGGATCTCTGCACCTTTTTCTCTCTCGCCTGTCTCAATATTTTTAAGCTACTGTCGTTAAAGATGCCATACTGCACATCCATCAAAAAATGACGCAACTGCGGTCGATGAAACTGAGAGATCTTATCAAAATTAGTCGAATCCGAGAGGTTTTCACCTCCCAAAAAAAACTCGCGAAAAAAAGCGTCCCCGAAGCCAGTCACGCAACCCTTCCTCCCGCTCCCCACGGTTTTGCTTATCTTTTCGAGACTTTTCCTTCATTTACCCAGACATTTTGCTTTAGAGAGGTGAATGAAATGCTGAATCAAGGCTTGCGTTTTCCGATCTTTGCGATGTGGCTGCAAGAAAATGATTCACCGCAAAATTTTCCTGCGCAGCTTGAGGGACTCACCACTTATTTTCCAAAAGATATTAGACGGTGGGTGAAAAAAAGCGGTCCTGAAAAAAGAGCGGAAATTCGCTCCCTCCAGGTCTGGTTGGAAGGGCATTGGGGCCGGGACAAAAAACGCGCTGAGGAGGTTACTTGGATAAGGCCCATTCTGGAAAAAATTGGAGTGCGACACGTGCATGCGCATTTTGCGGGGGTAGCTGCTCGCACGGCATACTGGTTAAAAAAGACAGCGGGAATTCGGTACAGCTTTACCGCACACGCCAATGATTTTTGGGTCAACTCCGATAAAAAACATCTGGATGATCTCATTGGCGAAGCAGAATTCGTAATTATGGAAACTGACTTTAGCGTAAATTGGCTGGCAACGCGCTTCCCAAGCTATCGCGACCGAATTCATCGAGTGTATAATGGAATTTCATTGGATCGATTTGTGCGTAAAAGGGCCGCTTCCCATCCGCCGAGAATCCTTTCAATCGGACGATATATTGAAAAGAAGGGGTTTTTTGATTTGATCAAGGCATGCGCCATTCTGAAGGACGAAGCATTCGAGTGCTTGATCGTTGGACAGGGTGCCCTGGAGAATGATCTGAAAAAAGAAGTGCGAGCAGCTGGTCTGGAAGGAAAAGTCCTCATCGTGGGGCCGAAGACAGAAAATGAAATAGCGGATTTATTGAGTAGCGCCTCTATTTTTGTTCTGGCTTGCAAAACAGCAAGTGACGGTGGAATGGACAATTTACCGACGGTGATCGTAGAGGCGATGACAGCCTCGGTGCCCGTAGTTTCGACTCATGTCGCGGGTATTCCCGAAATGGTGATACATGGAGAAACCGGTTATTTGGTTGCTGAAGGGGACTGCAACGCACTGGCTTCCTCCTTACGCACCCTCTTACGGAACCCCCAAACCGCAATAAAAATGGGGGAACGAGGTCGAATAGTAGCCCAGAGTAAGTTTGATATCTCAGCGACGGTGAGTTCACTCAGATCGCTTTTTACTCGTTATGGAGCCCTGCGCTGATCCAGATTGGAATTTATCTGCTATTGGAATGCCCATTGAGGTGGATCTCGGTTGCGCCCGGGGCCACTTTTTAGAAGCCATGGCACGATTGTATCCCAATCGTTTTTTTCTCGGAGTGGAGCGTTTAAAATTGCGTTACGAAAAAACGATTCGCCGTGTAGCTTCTCTGGAGAATGCGATGGCCTGGCAAGTCGATTCTCGGCAAGCAGTAAAATCTCTGCTTCCCAAAGCGAGAATTGACACCATTCATATTTCTTTTCCTGATCCCTGGCCCAAGCGGCGCCATCATAACCGCCGATTGATTTCTCCGGCATTTCTGCAAGAATGCGCGCAACTCCTCAATTCATCCGGTCGACTCCGATTGATGACAGACCATTCGGGCTATTTTTCAGTTATGCGGGCTGCGGCATGGGTCTGTAATGAACTTACTGAGGTGGAGTGGGACCATCGTGAAGAATATCCGATGACGGAATTTCAAAAACGTTTTGCCCTATCCGGAGTTATGGTTTATTGCTTAGCACTCAAGAAAGTCCGTCATTCCTTCTAAGAACGATGTTTTCTCAATAAACACCCTCTCACATTGTGTGCCCCCCCTAAACACAAGCCAGCCAGATGAGATTTCGGATACCGAGTTGATGACCGGCGTTCAGGCGGGTCATGAAGAATGCCTTCAGGCCTTGATCGAGCGGCATCAGACACGGGTGATCGGCATAGTGGTGCAGATGCTAGGTGACGAAAGCGAGGCGGAGGACTTAGCGCAACAGGTATTCGTGCGAGTCTGGAAATCCGCTAAACGCTATGTACCCACTGCTCGATTTACGAGTTGGTTACTCACTATCACACGAAATTTAACCTTTAATGAGATACGTCGACGGCAGCGTTGTAAGTTGGTAGCCGGTGGAGCGGAAATGGAGCAAACGATGCAACCCTTGGAGGACGTGAGTGTTCTTTCTCCGGCCCAAAAAATTTTGGATTGGGAAATGCAAGAAATGATTCAAGCGGCTATTGAGCGCTTGCCCAAGCCGCAGCGGTTGGCATTAGTTTTGCGCCGCTATGAAGAGCTGCCATACGAAGACATTGCTCAGATTTTAGGGACGTCGTTGCCGGCGGTAAAAAGCATGCTCTTCCGTGCCCGAGAAGAATTAAAGCATCACGTTCGTAGGTATTTAAGTTGTTGAGCAGGCCCGAAGCCTTCCGCAAGTCAACGCGAAACACCTCTAAAACACTTCCGAATTTGGTGCGTTTGGTTTCTGGTCACGTCGCCCTCTGAGGAACTCCGCGAGCGGCATCCCCAGAGTTGCCTGTCTGGTTCCAAAATTTCTGGCAACGCGGGGTTTCGACATAGTTCAAAAAGGCATAATTTACAATTGAGGGTTTCTAAGAGACTGTCCAATATTTTATTATCCGTATAATGTGTGAAATCCTCACCCATTCGTAATATTGCATGAAGCAAGGCTTGATCGAAGAAATTGGCAAGAATCAGCGACTGGTAATTGTGCGCCAACTAAAAAAGGCTGGAGAACTTTGTGTCAAGGATTTGGCAAGCCGACTTGGTATGAGTTATATGGGGGTAAAACAGCATTGTATCGAACTTCACCGGCAAGGTTATTTGGATACAGGGAAGAACCGAAAAGCCATAGGGCGTCCGGAATTGTTATATCGGCTCAGTTCCAAAGCGCACGAGCTGTTTCCGCTGGAAAGTAATGAATTTTCCATTTCGCTCCTGGAAAGTGCTCGTCTGTTATTTGGTCCTACCGCGCCCGGCAAGTTGCTGTTACTTTTTTTTCAGCAAAAGACCGCTGAGTATCGGCAAAAATTAGGAGAACTCAAACAACAGGAACGCGCTATGACCCTGACTAAACTTCGAGAACGCGAAGGGTATGTGACCGAATTCCAAGCCGGTGATGAATTTAAAATCATTGAACGGCACACCCCGATCTCTACGATTTTTGAAATTTGGCCGGAGGCTCAACAAATGGAACGTGGGATGTTTGAAAAGGTGCTGGAAGGAAGGGTCTTTCGAGAGTTTCGAAAAGTTTCCGGAGTCTATGAGTGTGTTTTTCGC
Source organism: Verrucomicrobiota bacterium (assembly GCA_003176035.1). Lineage (GTDB taxonomy): Bacteria > Verrucomicrobiota > Verrucomicrobiia > Chthoniobacterales > Xiphinematobacteraceae > Xiphinematobacter. The sequence goes on along the minus strand of PSRL01000194.1, from coordinate 1,426 downwards.
ATTATCTGGTAAGGACAGGAGACGGAAGCCCATAGACTATGAGAAGGAAATTTGCCTGTCTGTTATGCCTGGTCTGCGCGAGTCTCTTAGCAAAAGCCGATCAGACCAAAGTTCTGTATCCCTTCGATTATTGTCTTGTTTCCGGAGAAAAATTTGGCGGCTCTCTGGGAGAGCCGGTGAGCGTTGATTATAAGGACCATGAAGTAAAGTTCTGCTGCAAGGGTTGCCTAAAAACCTTTTACGCCAATCCTGAATTCTTTTTACGGCAGATCGACAGAGCCGCGGACGGTAGGTTTCAATAACCCCCCCGGCATGGGTATTCTTTCCGCCTTTTTACATTTCGTGTAGCGAGCCATTTTTCACAACGCTCGCTGCGCAATTTATTGAATAAATAACCACTACCCCTTTTCACCAATGAGAAGAGGGTTTAACCCACCATAAAACTAAACAGAATGACGGCGTACGCCGTTTGAAACGAAAGAATCTGATGGAAACAAATGCATTTGAAGAATTAATTCGGCAATTTGGAGCGAGGGTAGGTTTGCCAGAAATGAAATTAGACGAAGCCGGGCTTTGCCGGGTGGTCTTGGATGAAACAGTGAACCTGGACTTTGAGCTCTCGAGCGATGGGCAGATGCTCTATGTATATAGTGCTCTGCCACCGATTGATCAAATGGAGACTGAACTCATGAAGGCCCTATTGGCGGCTGATTACGCCTTGCATCGTTCTTGCAACTGTCGATTCGCATTCGATGAAAATGCGAACGAATTTCTTCTTCTGGAGACCATTTCGGGCAATGGGATGGATTTGGAAACCTTTGATCAAATCCTTCAGCATTTCGCGCGGACGGCGACGGCCTGGCACACCAATTGTCGACGACGCGAATTTGGCCCACCCAAAGCTACAGACTCCGAGGGCGGCCCCTCCGGAGAGATGCATCTTCCTTTTGTTTAGAGAATTGATTAACTAAATAATTACATGTTGCGAGAAATTGCCATGAGGTCGCCGGCCTTTTGCTCCAGGCTTTGTCGCCCCAACCGGTCGTATCACTAAGATATGGCCCGGTTGTTGCTGCGCGTCTTAGCCAAAATTCCTGGCAACAACATTAACTATTTAATAAAAAAACTCTCTAGAAGAGCCGCATGATCACAAAAGGCTCGATTGGATGACAGAATTCCGCCGAGCCTTTTGAGAACTAGCGACTAGCGTCCTGAATCAGGAATATGCGCTCAAACTAAAGGGGGTATGGGGTGCCCCCTAAACTCCTTAACCGGGCAAAATCCGCTGGCCAAATCCTGGCCATCGTCTGCTTTACTCCCTCGATCATTTTATAAAAATTGCCTGATTCAGGACACTAGAGCATTTTACATTTAAGTAGTTCCAGTATAACCTGCATGACGAAAATAATTGGAACATTCCTCTTGA
>PSRL01000164.1 GCA_003176035.1 Verrucomicrobiota bacterium | reverse complement strand
CCTCCCCTGCGACTTGAAGGCGACCCATACAAATGGCCAACCGTCGACGTCCTCATACCCACTTATAACGAACCACTCCACGTTGTGCGCGGAACCGTACTGGCAGCATTGTCGCTGGACTACCCCGCCAAGAAGATGAGAGTTCTCCTGCTCGATGATGGACGGCGAGAAGAGTTTCGGAAATTTGCCGCGCAAGTCGGCGTGGAATATGTCGCGCGCGACAATAACGCGCACGCCAAAGCAGGAAATATCAATCAGGCGCTCAAGCGAACCAGCGGGGAGTACGTCGCAATCTTTGATTGCGATCACGTTCCGTCGCGATCCTTCTTGCGAATGACTCTGGGTTGGTTTCTGCAAGACAACGATCTTGGTCTCGTCCAGACTCCACATCGGTTCTATTCCCCCGACCCCTTTGAGCGAAATCTCGGACAGTTCCGCAGAGTCCCGAATGAGGGAGAGCTCTTTCACCGTCTCGTACAGGATGGAAACGACCTGTGGAATGCGAGCTTCTTCTGCGGATCGTGCGCTGTCCTGCGGCGCACTGCGCTCGATGAAATCGGCGGGATCGCAGTGGAGACAGTTACCGAAGACGCTCACACCGCTCTTCGCATGCAGCGCAACGGATGGAACACCGCGTACATCAATGTCCCACTTGCGGCAGGCCTCGCCACGGAGAGCCTTGCTGCGCATATTGGACAACGCATTCGGTGGGCCCGCGGCATGACACAGATCCTGCGCGTTGAGAATCCTCTCTTTGCTTCAGGACTAACGCTTTCGCAGCGCCTCTGCTACTTCAATGCCACCACGCATTTCCTGTTTGCCGTACCGCGGCTGATCTTCCTTACAGTTCCGCTTGTCTATCTTGTCTTCGGAAAAGTAAACATCTATGGCTACACGTGGGCGATCCTGGCATACGCATTTCCACACCTAGTGCTTTCGAACCTGACCAATTCACGGGTTCAGGGCCGCTACCGTTATTCCTTCTGGAACGAGATATACGAGGTTGTACTGGCTCCCTACATTCTCTTCCCAACGCTTCTCGCGCTTATCAATCCAAAGCTCGGCCGTTTCAACGTGACAAGCAAGGGTGGCGTCCTTCGGCGTTCATACTTCGATCGCCGCATCGCGTTTCCCTATCTGTTGTTGTTGGCGTTCAACATCACCGGAATCGTGATGGCAGAGCGTCGCTACGTTGCTGATCCGGCGCACCGGGACACAATCATCATGAACGCCGCGTGGACCGTGTACAGCACCATCATCCTCGCCGTCGCAGCCTCAGTTGCGTGGGAGCGTCGCAAGTTGGAATCCGGTGCATGTCTGCGCGCAGCTGTGCCTGCAATCTTGGTCGCAGGCGGTGAGAAAATCGAGGGTGTGACGGTGCTTCTTTCTCGCACCAGCGTGACGGTCAAGTTAGAAGCTTCGGTAGAACTCGCGAGAGGTATGCCGCTCACACTGCTACTCGGTGATAGTAGATTCGACTGCAAGGTTCCGGCGCTGGTTGCACATTCCGCCGGGCGGCGCCAGCATCTGTTTCTTCCCGACCTCACGGAAGAGCAGGAGAATCGCTTAGAGAACCTTGTGTATGCGCGACGAAGAGCCTGGAGATCGCTACACTCGACCCGCTACAACGATCGCCCGCTCCGCAGTTTGCTGCAGATCTTTGTGCTTGCAGTTCGTGGTCTTACCATTCTGCCCCTCGGACTTTTCGCCCCTCCGCCGGCGTCAGAGGACGAACCGCTCTCATCAGAACGCAAGGGACGGCCAGCATCCGTCCTTGTTCCGGTTTTGTTTGTCGCAACCACCGTCTTGTTGTCCTGTCCGGCAGGGGCTTCGATCATCGAATCGAACGAGCCGCCGAAGACAAATGGCAACCAAGTAGAGGGAACGCAACCGGCCAATTTCCACGATGACTTCGAGCTGGGCGCCGCCGGTACGGTGAACGTCCTCGGCCTGCAGAAGAGCGGAGCCTCTCTCAGCTTCTTCTTTGGCGAACCGGTCACGAAGGTGACGACGCACGCAACTCTGAGACTGAACTACTCTGCGCCAAATGTTAGTCCAAACGAAGCCCGTCTCGAACTGACATTGAACGGCGCGCCAGTGGGCTCCTTTAATCTGACTTCCGAACCAGCACAGGAGATTGAGTTAGCGCTTCCCACTGATCTGCTGACGAGCGACAATACGCTCTCGATTGAGCTTCAGGGAACCTGCTCCGGTTGCAGCGACAGGCGCGCACCATGGGTGACCCTAGATCCACGCAGCACGATCAGCGTGACAGGCACGCGGTTGCCGCTCGCAAACGACCTCTCGCTCCTCCCGCTTCCATTTTTCGATCCGTCCGGATCGCGCTCCTGGAATCTTCCAGTGGTCTTTGGCGAGCAGCCGGATGACATTACGCTGCAAAGCGCTGCGCTGGTGGCCTCACGCTTCGGCGTGCTGTCCGACGTTCGCGGGGTGCACTTTCCAGTCAGCGTGAACGAGTTTCCCAACGGAAACGCTCTCGTGTTTGCACTGCGCGGCTCCACACTGATTCACAGCCTGTCGTTGCCAGAACAGCATGGCCCGCTGATTGCCATGCGCGACAATCCTCACGACCCTTACGGCAAACTGCTCGTCATCACAGGCGATGGTCCTGAAGATCTGCTTGAAGCGGCTCGTGCACTGGCGGTTGCCAGCTGGATGCCACGCGTAGACAGCATCCACCCCCGTGCGGTCTCGATTCCTACCCTGCCTGCGTATGGAGCTCCACGATGGCTCCAGTCCGATGGTCCGTCAGCCATCGGTGCATACACCACGGAGGATCGCTTGAAGCTGCGCGGCACAGGCTCGATCAACATCTACTTCCGTTTGCCGCCGGACCTGTTTTTGCGTGCCCGTCAATCGGTGCCCTTGCTCCTCAAATACGGATATAGCGGCGCGCCAGATGGAACGCGTCCTGCGATTCACATACGGCTCAATGGAAGAGACATCGACAGCATTCGGCTGAAGCCTTCTCTAGTCCCGGTGGAAGAGTCAGAGATTGTCCGCCTAGCGACGGGCAGCTTGCTTCCATTCACGAATACGCTCACAGTTGACTTCTATTTTGAAGACAACACCCCGTTAAATGCACACCCGTCGTTCGCAATTCACCGTGATTCGACACTCGACCTTAGTGGACTTCCACACGCGGTTATTCTTCCTCGCCTTGAGCTGTTCGCAGACGCAGGTTATCCCTTTACGCAGTTCCCAGACCTTAGCCGGACTGCGGTCATCCTTCCGGACACTCCAACACCCACTGACTACGAAACGTTGCTCGACATGGCCGGTTTCTTCGGTGCACAGACAGGGGCGCTCGCGACTCAGCTTACGGTTGGCAACGCTGATCGTATCGCGGAACTCCAAGACAAAAGCCTCGTTCTCATCGGAACACCTGACTCACAGCGTCTTATCTCGGAATGGGTAAACTCGATGCCGCTGACTCTGTCGACACCGGACATCCGTGTCAACGATGCAGCACCGTCAACCCTGTTGCTGCATCCGGAGTGGCCGTTTCGGAACTATGACGCCAGACGGTTAAGGCGGCTTATCGGTGGCAACCACAATACGGATCTCTTCCTGCAGAGCTTTGTTTCGCCCATGCGCCCTGACCGCGTAGTGGTTGCGATTGTGCCCAGCGGCCCCAATGCAACCAATGCGGTTCGCGCGCTGTTTACTCCATCGGAGCGCGAAGGTCCTGTGTATGGTGGCGTGACCGTTTATCGGGAAGGACGATTCGACTCCTTCCTCGTCGGGACTCAAGCTTACCATTCCGGCAAGCTCGATCGATATCAATACACTGCAGTACTTCTAATCGAAAATTACAGACTTATTCCCCTGCTCGTCGTTCTTCTTGCACTTCTGATTGCTGCCTGGGTGCGCTCGAGCACGGAGCGCGTCGCCGCACAGCGTTTGGCGGCGGAAAACTAGCAAAACCACGGTTATGTCTTGAATTGACTCTGGTTTTGCCGTAAATCGAGGCTAACCACAATGACCAAACTCATTCGTATTCATCTGCTGTTCTTGCTGGCATTGGTCGTAGCTGCGCCAGCGCCATCACAAGCTCCCGGCGGCGTCGACATCCTCCTTGGAAAGGCTCGCTCTCTGGAAGCACGAGGCCGCATCGATCTGGCCGCTGATAACTGGCGCAAAATCCTCCTCGTAAACCCCAATCAGACCGAGGCAATTGCTGGCCTCGCGCGCGTGGCCAAGGAGAACGGCCAGATTGACGAAGAGCGCTCCTATCTTGACCGTCTTCGCAAAATCAATCCGCGCGATCCTCAAATTGCAGCGATCGAGAAGATGCGTGTGTTCACGCCGGAGGAGCGCAGCCGGCTAGACGAGGCGGGACGGCTCGCCATGCAACACAAGTTCGACGATGCGATGAGGATCTATCATCAGGTCCTCGGTGATCAGTTGCCGCCACCGGGGCGGTGGGCTCAGCCTTTTTATGAGACAGAGGCTGCCAGCACCGGCGGTAAAGAAAAAGCAATCTCCCAGCTTCGAGAGCTGTGCGCTCACAATCCCAACCAGGAAGCGTATCGGATGTGGCTCGCTTCGTTGTTGACCTACGACCCGAAAACACGCATGGAGGGCCTGAAGATGTTTGAGTCGATCAGGGACCCTGGTGTGGCCGAACAGGCACGCGCTCCGTGGCGACAGGCGCTTCTGTGGGAGAAACAGAACCTCGACGTGCTGGCGCCAATGGAAGCCTATCTCCAGCGCTACACCGACCCCGATCTGCAGCCGATCGTTGCAGCTCTACACACTAAGCAGCAGCAGAACATTGCCGATGCCGACAAGGCCGCGGCGTTCAAAGCCCTGCGAAACAAGGATGCCGCAACAGCCGCCGCCAGGTTTTCGGAGGTTCTCCGCAAATCGCCCAACGATGCGAACGCAACTATTGGACTTGCCTACGCACGTCTTGACCAGAAGAGATTCAGCGAAGCACTGAGCCTCTTCGATCGCGCTCGTACACTCGCGCCACAGCGGCAGGATGCCCGCGAAGGTTACGACACCGCGCGATTCTCGTTGGCTCTGGAGCACGGAGCCGATGCACAACGACAGAACCAGTCAGACGCTGCGATCGCTGCATACCAAGAGGCGCTGACTCTGCGCCCTCTGGACAAAGCGGCCCTGTTGGGCATTGCCAACGCACTGGTGAAACAGCGGAAGTTTGGCGAGGCGGAAACGAAGTTCCAGCAAGTCCTGAAGCAGGCTCCCAACAACGCGGATGCAATCGCCGGATTGGGATTCGTCCGCCTCAACGAGAGCAAATTCGACGAAGCGGCGCAACTCTTTGCACAGGCGCATAAGCTCGACCCGGCACGCAAAGACGTCGATCAGGGCTACCACAATGCGCAGTTCTGGGGAATTATGAACCGGGCTGCGCTCGCTCTCAAACAGAATCACTCTAAGGAGGCAGTCGCCGCCTATCAGCAGGCCCTGCA
>PSRL01000150.1 GCA_003176035.1 Verrucomicrobiota bacterium | reverse complement strand
GGCCTTGGCGGTTGTCTTCTCAATCATGCGCGGGTTACTCAACTCACCAAAAAAGACGGGCTTGTCAACGGGGTGGAGTTTACGGATCAATTGAGCGGGGAAACTTATCGGGTTGAGGCTCGCGTCGTGATTAACGCAACCGGGATTTTTACCGATGAAATCAGAAGACTGGACGATCCGCAGGCCGTCTCCACAGTCCAGCCAAGCCAGGGAGTTCATCTGGTTTTTAGTAAGGATTTTTTGGCTAGCAATTCCGCTATTATGGTCCCTCACACAGATGACGGACGTGTCCTTTTCGTGATTCCCTGGCACAACCGCGTAATTGTGGGCACGACGGATACGGCCATGTCCAAGCCGGAAATTGAACCACGCGCTCTAGATGAGGAAGTGGAATTTATTTTACGAAATGCCTCGCGCTATTTGGCAAAGAGCCCTACGCGAAAAGACATCCTTTCAGTTTTTGCGGGCCAGCGTCCTCTTGTCCGACCACCTGGCAAAGGTGACACGGCGACAAAAACCATTTCGCGCAATCATGAAATTTTTGTTTCGAATTCCGGATTATTAACGGTGGCCGGCGGAAAATGGACAACCTATCGCAAAATGGCGGAAGACGCTGTGGATCACGCCCTGCAATTATCGGGACATGGTCATTCTCCCTGCGTCACTGAGCGCCTGCACTTGCATGGTTGGAGAAGTGCGCGAGCTTCTCAGTCCAACGAATTATTGCGAGTCTACGGGACGGACATTTTTGAACTTCAGATTCTCTGCGAAGAAAATCCTCGGTGGCAAGAGCCCTTACACCCCAAGCTTCCCTATCCAAAGAGCGTAATTCCCTGGGCGGTACGACGCGAAATGGCGTTTACCGTGGAAGATGTCTTAGCGCGTCGTACGCGAGCGCTCTTTTTAGATACGGCAGCAGCAGCTGAAGTCGCCCCTGAGGTTGCTGAGATCATGCGAGCGGAATTAGGTCTCAATGAAGAGTGGGCGAGAGCTCAGATAATTGATTTTCAGCGTCTGGCAAAGTGCTATTCTTTGAACTAGAGGTTTTCTGTGCACCTCTTTGATCTTACAGGAAAGACAGCTCTAATCACGGGGGCCTCGGGGGGGCTGGGTCAGCAGTTTGCGCGCTGTTTGTCGAATGCAGGCGCACGTGTCCTTCTCACCGCGCGACGCTTCGGGGAAATTCAAGCGTTGGCAAATGAACTCGGCAATGCAAGGGCGCTAGCAATAGATGTCAGCGATCGGGTATCCATCAAATCCGCATTTGAGCAATTTTCAGCAACCGACGAGCAGATTCACATTTGTATCAATAATGCTGGCATCGGAAAAACAACTCCCATTTTTGATTCTGCCGAAAATGACAATTTTGAAAACATCTTACAAACCAATGTGATTGGTGTTTGGTATCTGACCCGTGCGGTGGCAAATCACATGAAAGGAAATGGCATTCGGGGTTCCATCATTAATATTGGAAGTATCAATGGAAGTGGCGCATATCCTGGCAAAATGGCAACTGGCTATAATGTTTCCAAAGCAGCTGTTCTTCATATGACCAGATCACTTGTTGCTGAGCTTGCTCCTCATGGCATTCGTATCAATTCAATCAGCCCTGGATATTTCCCAACTCAGCAAGATGAGGAGAATCGGGATTTCATCAGGAAGAAAATTCCACTGGACTTCATTCCAAAACTCAATGATTTGGACGGCTTAATTCTATATTTAGCGTCCGATTATGCATCGCGTTACGTGACAGGTTCTTGCTTTACAATTGATGGCGGCATGTCCTACGCGGAAAAGTGAATCTGTCCGTATGTTACCGGCTTGCTTCGATGACGAATCTCGTGGAGACTGTGAACATACATTAACTAGCGGTGCGAACTTTTTGCTCGCAGCTTCCGGATTGAGCGTAAAAATGTCGATCCGCGGTTGCTGGATCAAGTGAGTCCATAAATGCTCTAAGATCTATGGTGGAAATTCAAATTACTTATCTGGGGGGACTTCGAAATCAGGCAACTCACATTCCATCCGGAACAAAACTGCTCACGGACGCGCCGATTGATAATCACGGAAAGGGAGAAACATTTTCCCCGACGGATTTGGTGAGCACAGCGCTGGGATGCTGCATGAGTACGATCATGGGTATTGCTGCGGAACAACACGGCTGGGACCTCAAGGGGCTGAGCATCCGTGTAGTCAAGCACATGGCCACGGAGGGCTTCCGCAAAATACGGCTTTTGGAAGTCGAAATACACATTCCTTTTTCCGAGAAACAGGACCCTGCCGGAATATTGAAAAAGGCGGCAATGACTTGTCCGGTCCATCACAGCCTCAACCCTGCAATAGAACAAAAAATCACATTTCATTGGGCCGAAAATTGACCGGCGTATCCTGCTCAAGCCCGTAAATGACCTGTAACCAAAAAAATCATAAATTTCAATCGCTCCGAACAAAATTCACATTTTGAATCGACCGCTTCATTTCTTTGCCACTTTTACAACGATCTGCACATTTGTCCTTCTTTGCAGCGGGGGATTAGTCACCTCCAAAGGGGCGGGCATGGCTGTGCCCGATTGGCCCACAACTTATGGCTACAACATGTTCTTGTTCCCGATTTCTCGATGGGTTGGTGGCATTTTTTATGAGCATACCCATCGCTTGATGGCATCAGTGGTAGGATTGCTGACCTTGATTCTGTGTGCCTGGCTGTTAGCCACTGAGAAAAGACCCTGGGTGCGAGTATTGGGAATCATAGCGTTCTTGGGAGTAGTCCTTCAGGGCGTATTGGGCGGTTTGCGGGTGACCTTAAACGCAAATTTCATAGGCATTTTTCATGGCATGGTTGCTCAATCCTTCCTTGGCCTTTTGGGCATTTTGGCGCTCGTGACAAGTCCCTGGTTTTTGTCCGAGAAATATGTCGCGTTCTGTATCCCTAACAAACTCAAATGGATAGCCTTAACAATCACAGCAATAATTTTTGCACAATTAGCGGTAGCTACAAGTATGCGTCATGCGCATGCCGGCCTCGCCATTCGTGATTTTCCGACCGCATATGGCCATTGGTGGCCGCCAATGGACGCTGCTTCAATAGCTCAGATTAATCGGGAACGCATAGCCGAAGGGGAGGTCGCGACCAATGCGACGCAGATTGGTCTCCAAATGGTACACAGGCTTCTTGCAGTGATTATTTTCACAGGAGTTTTTGCATTCGCTTATTTAAGCCGCAAGATACTTTATATAAGATACTTCGGATTTATTTGGGCGCTTCTCATCTGCCTCCAAATCGTCCTGGGAGCTTGGACTATTTGGTCCGATAAAGCTGCCGATGTTGCCACAAGCCACATGGCGATCGGTGCTTTGTTGCTTTTTCTCGGTGTGCAAATGACGTTCCTTTTGTTTTGGTCTTCCGGGGCCAAAGCTCTCAAAACCTTGCGGGCAAGCCACCCGTAGGATATTGAAAAACACACCTATCTTATGAAGAGTCTGGCTACTTCTTCTGTTCGCTTGGAAAATATCGTTCAAGACTTAAGTCTTTTGGTGAAAGCTCGCCTGAGCTTGATGGTCGTTTTCACCACCTTTGTTGGTTTCTTGTTAGGAAACCGCAGTGGCATGGAATATGTGCTTTTGGCTGCAACACTCATCGGCACAGCCCTTAGTGCATGTGGCGCTGCTGCTTTAAATCAGTGGTGGGAAAGGAATTTCGACGCGCGGATGCCACGGACTCAAAGTCGTCCTCTGCCGGCGGGACGCTTGCATCCCGGGGATGCATTCCTGCTGGGGCTGCTTTTTTCCGTGATCGGCATCGCCATTCTTGCTCTTTTGGTAAACCTCCTCAGCGCACTGCTGGCTGCCCTGACCATACTCAGCTATCTTTTTGTTTACACGCCAATGAAGCAGAGGAGTTCGTTAAACACCTTAGTTGGCGCAATACCAGGGGCCCTGCCTCCTCTTATTGGTTATGCCGCCTCACAAAATCGGCTGGGCTTGGAAGGATGGATTCTTTTTTTTATATTATGGTTCTGGCAAATGCCTCACTTCCTGGCAATTGCATGGATGTATCGCGATCAATATGCGGATGCGGGCTTTATCATGCTTTCTAAAAATGATGAGTCCGGCAAAATGACCTCCCGCCAAGCTCTGATTTACTCTGCTTTCTTACTCCCCATCTCCCTTCTCCCTACTGCTGTCGGACTCAGTAACACCTTTTATGCGATCGCTGCATTTGTCCTAGGACTTGCGTTTCTGATGAAATCTCTTGCGTTTGTAAAACAGCGATCCATTGGCCGTGCACGTTCGCTTTTTTTTACCTCTGTCATTTATCTGCCGCTTCTTCTGGGAGTTTTACTGATTACGAGAAGATAAAATGCAAATAACGAATGCAATGTGATAACAATTTCAGAGACAATTTTTTCACTCTGTAACTACCAAATTAACAAATTTTCTAATTCGCTAATTGCTGACCGTGTTATGTATGCGATGGTTGCCGACAAAGCAAAAAAGCCAACAAGGTTTCTTTTTTGCACAACCATCCTCCAGCAATTAAAACAATAGAGTTTTATCCATGCATGACTTTAAAAAACTGCGGAGGCTTCATCCCTTACTCTGGGCCCTCGTATTTCTCTGCGCGGTGCTCTTATTGGGAGTCGTTTATTTCCAACTCCGACACGAAGTGAGTGCTGGTTTAGCTCCTTTAGACTATTATGGAGCTGCGCCCGAATTTCGGCTCATTAATCAGGATGAAAAAGAAATCCGGTTGGAAAACCTCAAAGGAGTTGTCTGGATAGTGGACTTTATCTTCACGCGTTGTCAGGGACCCTGTCCTCTCTTAAGCGCTCGGATGGCCCAGCTCGGTGAAGCCGTCAAAGTCGATAAAGGTATCAAACTGGTGAGCGTGACCGTAGATCCCGAGCATGACACTCCGCAGGTTTTGAAGGAGTACGCCAAAAGATTTGCAGCCAACCCTCAGCAGTGGACCTTTCTCACCGGCTCCAAGGATAAAATCGAGGCTTTCATGGTAAAAGGCATGTTACAGCCTATCATCCGGGCACCCACTGAAGGGCTCATCCACTCGACTCAATTGGTGTTAGTAGACTCCCAAGGACAAATCCGGGCCTTTCGTGATGGCACCAGCCCGCAAACCGTTGCCCAGCTTCTTACTGACATCCGAAGCCTAAAATATGAAGCGAGCCAACATGGTAGGAAAATGAAATGACCATTCAACAGCTGCCTGCAGTCAATGCATCTCTGAATTTCCTCAGCACGATTTTTATTTTGGCTGGTTGGTGGTTCATCCGCAATCACCGCCGAAAATTGCATATTGTTGCGATGGTGACCGCCGTGGCGACCTCCACATTATTTTTGGGCTGCTATCTTTACTATCATTTCCATACGCAAGCGGTCACCCGTTTCACAACGCCCAGCTTCGTCCGGCCGATCTACCTGAGTCTCCTTGCTTCCCATGTCCTCTTGGCTTTTGCAGTACCTCCTTTGGTTATTTGTACCCTGATTCCCGCGTTGCGCGCTCGTTTTGATAGGCACCGGCGAGTTGCCAAATGGACTCTCCCAATTTGGCTTTATGTGTCAGTGACTGGAGTTTTGGTTTATTTGATGCTTTATCAATGGTTTCCTCAGCCCCGTGCAATGCACAGCCGGCAAATACAGACAGATATGAAAACTTGCTTTTCTTTGTCTAAAAACTGCAATACTAGTGGTTCACCGTTTTCAACGGGCTATTTTATAAGAAATTGTTCACAAACGCGCGGTTAGCTCAGTGGTAGAGCACCACCTTGACACGGTGGGGGTCACAGGTTCGAACCCTGTATCGCGCACCATTTATTACCCAATTTCCGCCCTTTTCCGCCGATTTGTGAAGGATAATTTGTGAAGGATTCCTTCACAAATCTGCATGAAAATAAAAATTAAAAACGGTACTAAAGGTATCGTTTGGCGCGACGGCGGTTATTGGTACAATCGAATGACCAAAGGCATTTGACGTTGGTTCAATCTTGAAACAAAAGATCTGCCTACCGCAATTCAGCGAAAATTAGAAATCCTAGAGCATTTTAGATTTAAGTAGTTCCATTCGAATAGAAATGCTATAAAGGAAGAATGGGGAAAGCCTATT
>PSRL01000073.1 GCA_003176035.1 Verrucomicrobiota bacterium | reverse complement strand
TTTTCTTTGGCTGTGAGGGGAGAGCGATACCTGTCCAGCCTCGAATAGAGACAGTCGAGTCCCGATTGACCTTTGGAATTGCGCGCTGAGAGAGAGGCTCTGTCGCCACGCACTTTCTCACAGATCACATCCATATATTCCATTGGAGACTGCTCGATGGCTATCATCAGAGGCGTTTCTTCCGCTTCGTTTTTTTGATTTACATAGTCCCGATTCCTGATGGTAAGTTCGTCTATCTCAGACAAAAGTTGTTGAATCTCTTCCTTGCTGTCAGGGATAGCAACTATTTTCCGGACCCGGTTATGTAGCGGATTGTTTCCCTCGACATCTTTCTCATTGTGAGCTTCAAAAAATTTTCGTGCCTCGACCTCACTTGTGCTGCTAAATTGAGGCGAAATATTTCCAACGGTACTATTCTCCATCATCTCCAGAAACGGACGAGTGCGCTCAAACAATCGGGAATGACGAACTCCTTCATTGGGTTTGGGGCATTGGCGCGGTGAAGAAGGCTTGATTTCAGTAGCAGGACCCTCCTGATGACCGCTGGGTTCCTGCGGGAGGCCATATTGAGGGCCAAAGACATTGTTTTGAATCAGTCGCATGAGGAAAAAATAACATTTAGCAACCTGTTGCGCAAATTTTGCAACTGAGAAAAAACGACGTATGATTTACCCAATCATACCCATGAATTACTTTATCACTGGAACTGATACAAATGTTGGAAAAACCTATGTGACCTCACTTTTGCTTCGAAGCCTAAGAAGCCAAAAGGTAGATGCGGTGGGAATGAAACCCATCGAGACGGGGGGGCGCCACGACGCCGAAAAGTTGTGTGCCGCAATGGGCGGGCTCCTTTCCCTCGAGGAGATCAACCCTGTCTTTCTCGAGCAGCCGTTGGCTCCGGCAATAGCCGCTGAAAGGGAGGGAAGAACGATTTCGTTGGAGCAGGTTTTTGAGAGCTATCGGAAGCTTTCGGACAGCCATTCCCTGGTATTTGTGGAAGGGGCGGGCGGTTGGAGGGTGCCGATCGCTGCGGGTTATGAGATGGCTGACCTCGCCGGGGACTTAACAAAGATTTCCCCCCTGCAAGTAATTGTTGTCGTTTTAAACCGGTTGGGAGCTATCAATCATGCGCTTCTTACTGTCGAAAGTATCTTGGCTCGTGGCTTAGATTGTGCCGGCTTTGTTTTGAACCAGGGGACCCAAGACTTCGCCGCAGCTTCAAACGCTCATTGGATCGCTCAAAAGGTTCCTCTCTGGTTTGAGGTGGCCTCCGGACAAGAGGTTCTGCCTGATTTTGCGATTCCTAAGAGCGTGAAAAGTGACAAAATCACGAATTAATGCAATTTCAACCTATTGCATAATAGGACGTTCTTGAAAAGTTACCCGATCTTCGTTCAATAATTTTTTACGAAGATCTGATGAAACTGGTCGGCATCATGTTGGTTCGGAATGAGGACGTCTTTATTGAACGTGCTATTCGGAACGCACTGCCTGCCTGTGATGATTTTATAGTCGCTAATCATCGCTCTAAAGATCGCACCGAAGAAGTCCTCAAGAGCCTGCAAAAGGAATTTTCGAATCGCCTACGGATTCATGAAATTCGAAATTCAGATGATTCCCATGATCTGATTCAACATTATGCGGGGTCTAAAACCTGGATATTAGGAGTAGATGGAGACGAAATTTATGATCCGAGCGGTCTTCTGCGGCTGAGGGAAAAATTGATTGCAGGGGCATACGCCGATTCTTGGATGGTCTTTGGCGGAGTGCTCAATGTGCGAAAGCTCGAGGGCCACTCGGCTATCGGTCACCTTTCCCCTCCGTGTCGGAGCATGACCAAGCTCTTCAATTTTAGTGCGATTGAGGACTGGTCAGGTCCATGCCTTGAGCGACTTCATGGGGGGACGATTCGGTTTCGTGCGGGTTATCATGCTCAGTTGAGACTGGGTCTTCACCATCAACAGCCCTGGGAAGAACTCGACTTCCGTTGTCTCCATGTTTGTTTCCTTCGACGCTCCTCGTTGGAACCTGCGCATGGCTTCCCTCGGCAGAACATCATGGATACTCGCGCATGGGACCTGACAAAAGCTCTTCAGAAGTTGCAGGGAATCCTGCTGGGTGCTCCCGCCCCTAATTGGAAAGAGCAAAAATATGCGCTGGGACCGCTGGTTCAATACGAAGTCAGCGCCTTTTTTCCACAAACAGTGTGTATATGAAAGTGGGGTTTATCATTAACAGCCGTGTCCCTTGCCTCAAAGCAATTGGAAAAGGAATGCCTCCCTGGGGGATGCTTTTAGGGTGGGACGATGCCGGTTCTACAATGAGTTTCATGCGCTTTCGGTGGCTGGCTCGATTTCAGCCAAGAGGGATCCGTTACGAACTCTACCGGCCGGGTTCCTTTTACAATGTTGTAGTATTTATCAAATCGATGGGCACCCTTTGCATGGAGCTGCTCCATCGACTTCGTCTTGCGGGCACGACCGTAGTTTTTGAGGCCAATGTGGATTATTACACCCCATGGAATGGAGCTGTACCCATGAGAGAAATGGTGCCCACGGCAAGTCAAAAAAAGGCTGCGGAAGAAATCACCAGGGCTTCCGATGCGGTGATAGCCTCTTCGAGCCATCTCACCGGGATTTGCTCTCAGATGAATTCCCGATGCTATTGGGTCCCGGATAATATTCTTCCTGAGCTTTGTCCGCAGGTGCCTTGTTGGAAGAAAATAGGCGATGGCCGATTGCAAGTTTGGTGGAGCGGAATGGCAAACAAACTTTTCGATCTCCTGGCAGCCCAAGAAAGCCTGAGCCGTTTTCGAAATAGGATTCATCTTCACTTAGTGACAAACGATTTTAACGCCGAAAAAATAAAATGGCATCCGGAGCTCCGAAGACAATTCGAGACGTTTTTGAAAAGGATACCTCACACCTTTCATCGCTTTAAATCTATTACACACTTATTGAAGCTCTATTCTCTTGGTGGCATTGTCATCTCGCCGCGCTTTTTGGAGATCCCTTATAATTTAGGGCATTCCGAGTGGAAGATTACGTTGGGCATGGCATGTGGATTGCCCGCATTGGCAAGCCCGCAGCCCAGTTACCAAGACGTTGCCCGACGGGCACAACCCGATGCTATCCGGATTTGTCGGACTCAGGAGGATTGGGACGAAGCGCTGGAATGGGCTTGTTTGCGAATGCAGCAGCCCAGTGAGTCAGCTCAAACGGTGGTTCGCCGTCATTATCTTAGCCCTCTCGTCGCCAAACATCACTTGGGAATCCTCCGACGGACACTTTATCAAAAATCTCAAAATTGACCATGCAAAGGCGCCAAATTATTTTTTTTAAAATCGGAAGTTTTTCACAGGTAAACTTCATTACTGCCCGCGAACTGGCTGGCCGTTTCCCTGAATACGATTTTCGCGTCGTAGATGTGGAAAAGGAGATTATAGGCACTCAAGCCTTCCTCTATTTGCGTGCTTTCGTGGAGGCGACGACAAGGTATGGCTGGCGTATGGCAAGCCAAAGAATTCATCCGCGGGATTTCTTTTGTAGGATTCCCTGCGTGCTCGCCGCTATTCGCAAATGGGTCGCGCGAAATGTGCAACCTGAAAAAACGGCATTTACCTTTCAGACGCAATCCCTGTTTGATGCGCGGAGAGAAAAAGTTCCGCACTTTATCTATACCGACCACACTTACCTTGCAAACCAACGCTATGAAGACCCGGTCCCTTTGTTACCAGTGGCTAAATCTTGGAGGCGTATGGAAAATGAACTCTATCACAATGCGGACATTAACTTCACGTTTAGCCAGTTTGCGGCGGATTCAATTATGGGAGATTATGGCGTGCCCGCTCCGCAAGTCCAATGTGTCTATTCCGGACCCAATACCGAATTTCCCTTTCATACTAATACTAGCTTAAGA
This sequence comes from Verrucomicrobiota bacterium, assembly GCA_003176035.1. GTDB lineage: Bacteria > Verrucomicrobiota > Verrucomicrobiia > Chthoniobacterales > Xiphinematobacteraceae > Xiphinematobacter. The sequence goes on along the minus strand of PSRL01000073.1, from coordinate 5,216 downwards.
ACCGGTCAGCACATTCTCTTTGTTGGAGCGGACTGGGTACGGAAAGGTGGACCCGAATTGTTGGAAGCCTTTTTGCTAGTTCGAAAAGAGCTGCCCAAAACGGAGCTGATTGTCGTCGGAGGCGGTCCCGAAATATTTGTTCCAGGGATGACGGCCGTCGGAAGAGTCTCACTCAATCAGTTGAAAGCTTATTATGAATCGAGCGATGTCTTTTGTTTGCCCAGTCGGCAAGATCCCTCGGCTAATGTTCTTGTGGAAGCAGCCGCATATGCGCTTCCTATTGTTGCCACCCCGGTTGGCGGAAACAAAGAGCGAGTTGTGGATGGAGAAACAGGCTATTTGGTTCCTCGGGGAGATATCGATTCGATGGCCAAGAAGCTCTGTTGCCTCCTCCGAGATGAAAACTTGCGGAGTACTATGGGAATGAAAGGGCGCCAACGTGTCTCGGAATTGTTTCATTGGCCTGCTGTCATGGATCGGATCAGTAGTACGATCGGCCAGCGAATCTCAGTGAACTCTGAAGGAATGCTCCGGAAATCTTTCGCGACATGTCCGTAGCTTCCCCACAGCTAAAATCAGAACTAAAAAAAGCCTGGCGGCTTGGTACCGCCTTTTTGCGCGCTCGTCCGGATTTCATTCTTCCAGGTGCCCCAAAATGCGCCACTTCCTCTCTTTATGACTGGCTGGGAATGCATCCTTTGGTGAGACGAGGCGTTCGTAAAGAGCCGGCAAATTTTATTCATTACCCAACAAGCGAACTGCGTTCCCGAATGAACTTTCCCCTGCTGCCGCCTCTGACTCGGGTCCGCTTTCTCACAGGAGAAGCAAGTGTGGAATATTTCAGCCATCCCCACGCGGCGGAAAACATCCAGGCGATCCTTCCCGATGTCCGATTAATTTTTCTCTTAAGAGATCCGGTGCAGCGAGCGTGGTCGGATTATCGCATGTTTGTGGAATCCAAGGCTGAAACGGAGGAATTCGAAACTATAGTGGATAGCAGCGCCCGATGGCTAAAAAATCCCGATGCGAAGCCATTGGTAAATGCCGCCCTGAAAAATGCCTTCAACCCCGTTCGCTACTTAGCCAATGGGCTCTATGCCGAGATACTCGCCCGCTGGTTCCAATTCTTTTCGAGGGAACAGTGTATTATTCTCTTTCAAGAGGATTTTCTCATACGGCCGAAGTTTGTACAGGAGCGCGTTCTTCGGCATCTTCGGCTCCCTTTGACTCATCCGGCGCCTTTTCCTCACGCACGTAAAGGTCATTTCCCAGAGAAAATGCGACCGGAAACACAGGCGTTTCTGAAGGACTTCTATCGGGAACCGGATGATCGCTTAGAAGATTTTTTGGGAATTCAACTTCCGTGGCGCACCTATGGTTGAGCCGATTTCTTTTTGGGCAAGTCTTTTTTACGGCGCTCTAGGGATTGCAAGTGTGCTGAAAAATGCCTTACCCAGGCTGAAAAACGCCTATCAATTGCGTAATTTGAGGTTCGAGAGTGGAGGAAATCCTCAAATACGCGTGAATTACGGTTCGCATCGGCTTTCAAAACTTCCTCGCGATGGTGTGGTGATTGGCGGTGCGGTCAAATTACTTCAGCTGCAAAAACATTTTCCTCATAGGGAAACCGGTTTTAATTTGGCCTACCTTGTCAGCAGCGCGCTTCCTCCTTACGCGGTAGATCTGGTCCGAGGGATCAAAGACCAGGGATGCAAACTGGTTTGGAACCAGAATGGCGTTGCCTACCCCGCTTGGTGCGGGGATTTCTACCCTTGGTTTAACCGCACTATGCGCGAACTCATTCATTTGGCGGATTTCGTCATCTACCAAAGCGCCTTTTGCAAGATGTCTGCGGATCGCTATCTGGGCAAAACGCAAGCTCCTCACCAGATCCTTTTTAACCCCCTGGACCCAGAGGAGTTTTATCCGGCCGAAAAGCCCCCCGATTTCTCCAGATACGAACTTCTTGCCATAGGGACCAGTCACCATTTTTACCGAATTCTATCCTCCCTCCAAACGTTGGAGGTCCTACACAAGGAGTGGGGCATCAGCGCTCATCTGACCATTGCTGGAAAATTGAATTGGAGAGGGGCGGAGGCCCAAGTCAATCGGGCAATTCGTCAGCTGAAGCTACGGGATCACGTCACTATTTTTCCGTCTTTTACTCGGTTAGAAGCCCGAGCTCTCTACAGAAAGGCTCATGTCCTGCTTCATCCAAAGTACAAGGACCCGTGCCCCACCGTGGCAATTGAAGCGATGGCCATGGGAATTCCGGTTGTTGCGAGCAATAGCGGCGGAATGCCCGAACTCGTTCCGCCCACCGCGGGAATCCTCGTCAACGTACCCGATGATTGGACTCGAGATCATGCCCCACCGCCGCGTGAGCTTGCCGCCGCCATAGTAAAGATCATGGACAATTATGCGGCTTATTCCACCGCAGCCAGAGAACATGCGGTGCGGACTTTCCATAAAGACTATTGGATTCAAGCCCATCAAGCAATTTTCCATGACCTTCTCTCCGGGACAATACAGCCACAGGCTCTCACAGAGCATTTCTTAACAAATAGTACACCCTGAAGAAGGGCTGAAAAGCATCCGGCCCCTGTGTTACCCAGTCGTCGAGTAGCGCAAGGCTGCACTTCCTCGTTTGCGTCTTGGCGGCGGGCGCTTTCGATCCCTTTTTTCAGGGGGCACCTCATTAAAAAAACGTCCTAGGTTTTGGGAGAGATTTTAAATTTTCTCATTTTGGCGCCTTGTCTGGGATGGAAAATTTCTCTCAAATTCACAGTCATTTTGTAGTTTTCTCGCTATAAAGGAAATCCGAGGAAGCCTGTGGCGCTGTGAAATTTTTCTTTTTATCAAGTTTTGCTCATCTGGCGCTTGATCCTGCCTCCACGCGGGTTTCCGGCGGCGCCGAACTTCAGGTTGCATTACTGGGTCAAGCCCTTGCGCGGTTGGGCCATGGAGTCGTTTTCATGGGCAGCGATCTTGAGCCCAACGCTCCTCCTCTGCTGGCCGGAGTCCGCATTCTGCAAGGCGGACGTTTCCATACCGGCGGCTTGTGGGATACCGCTGAGGCGTTTCCGCGCGTAGTCCGAGCCTTAAAAAAAGAAAAACCGGATTATGTACTCATTCTGGGTTGGACAACCTGGCTCTATTTCCTACTCCGCCTACGGCCTTTTTTTGGTTACAAGCTGGTTTTCATCTGCGGACTTGATACCGAAGTCAACGGAGAATTTCGCCGAGCACATCCTTTGCGTGGTGCGTTCTTCGAAAAAGCGGTGCAAGCGGCTGACATTCGTTTTGCGATGAGCGAAACCCAGCGGCAACTTTTTCGGCAGCGAAATATGAATTGCTCGCTCTATAGAAACCTTATTTTGCCGCGTGCGCATCCCGCGAATGTGGAAAAAACCATTGATCTCCTTTGGGTGGCCCGGTGCCAGACCATCAAACAGCCTCATCGTTTTTTGGATCTCGTGGAAAAATTCCCCAAAAGTCGATGCCAAATGATTTGTCCTCGTGAAGACGCCGGATTATGGGAGTCGGTGAAAAAACGAGCGGCACAATTTCCGCAACTCGCTTTTCTGGAAAAAGTGCCCTACCACCAAATTCAGGAATACTACGATGCGGCAAAAATTTTTGTAAACACCTCCTCTTTTGAAGGCTGGCCAAACAGCTTCATTCAGGCGGGATTGGGTTCGACAGCGCTTCTTTCATTGCACATCAACCCGGATGGCGTGTTTGACAAATATTTTCCTGGAAAATTTGCCCACGGGAGTCTCGAACGTTTAGCTCAGGATGCCCAAGAAATGCTTACAAATTCCGAAATTCTGCAGCGCATGCAAAAAAACTGCGCGCAATTTGTTTCAGAACTACATGATAATGAGAATAATGTGTGTCTTTTCTTGCAAGGCCTCCAATCCTGATCCAAAGTGGCCTTTCTCCTCTGAGCAAAGAATTTGACAAAAAAAGAATCAGAGGAGACCTGTGCAGGTACCATATTTAGATCTTCGGGCTCAGATAAATTCCTGCCGGCGGGAGATCGATGCCGCTCTCGCCAAAGCTATTGATTGCTGTAGTTTCATCCTCGGTCCCGATGTGTTGGATTTTGAAAAGCAATTCGCCAAATACTGCGGAGTGCGTCATGCCATAGCGGTTAATAGTGGAACATCCGCATTACATTTGGCCCTGCTCCTCCTCGACGTCGGCCCAGGGGATGAAATCATCACAACCCCATACACATTTGCTGCGTCAAGTTGGGCAATTTCCTATGTCGGAGCCCGGCCCGTTTATGTGGATATCAATGAAGCGACCTTTAACATCGACGTGACGCAGGTGGAAAAGGCCATCACTCCCAGAACGAAAGCGATCTTACCCGTCCATCTCTATGGTCTCCCTTGTGATTTGGAAGAACTCCTCAAAATTGCGGCGCGAAATTCCCTGCCCATCATCGAAGATGCAGCACAAGCTCATGGCGCGCTTTATCGAGGATGGAAAGTAGGGTCATTCGGTAAAATCGCCTGTTTTAGCTTTTATCCCGCAAAAAATCTCGGAGCCTTCGGAGAGGGAGGGGCATTACTCACGGATGACAGCATCTTTGCAGAGCGCGCCCGACTTCTCCGTGAACATGGAGCCGCCGAACGCTACCATCACCAAGAAATCGGCTATAATTACCGAATGGAAGGTCTTCAAGGAGCCGTGCTCAGAGTAAAGTTGAATTACCTCCAAACTTGGACCAATGCCCGACGCCAAATTGCCAAGCGGTACTCTCAGTTGCTGGCGGATACACCCCTTCGACTTCCCATCGAACCAGAGGGTTCCGCAAGCGCCTGGCACCTCTATACCGTCCGGCACCCGCAACGGGATGAATTGAAAAAATTTTTAGAAGAAGGAGGAATCGGTTCCAGCGTACACTACCCCTTACCGTTGCATCTCCAGCCATGTTATCAATTTCTTGACTACAACGTTGGAGATTTTCCGATTGCTGAGCGAGCCGCTCAGGAATGCTTGAGCCTGCCGATTTACCCGGAACTTTCCGATGAACAAGTTGCATTCGTGTGTTCCCGGATTCATGGCTTTTTCAGAAATGCTCCGTAGAGCTTCTCCCAAAACCGAGAGCGTTTATTAGCACCTATCCCAAACCTAGAGCATTTTAGATTTAAGTAGTTCCATCCGAATAGAAATGCTATAAAGGAAGAATGGGGAAAGCCTATTCC
>PSRL01000010.1 GCA_003176035.1 Verrucomicrobiota bacterium | reverse complement strand
TGCGCCTGCGCGGATTGTCGTTTCATGAAAATGAATACGTTGGAAAAGTTATACGATTGCCTTCTGAACCTTGAACCCGAGATCGAAATTGCCGAAGAAGTTCGCATCCGCGCGGAAGCACCTATTCAGAGAATGCTGAAATTAAGCCAGTAGTTTTTTCAGGTGAGCCCGTCTTCCTCAGACCGGTATTTGGGAATCGATGTTATCGGGGATGTCCACGGAGAGGCCCAAAAATTACGCCGCCTCCTTGAGCGACTCGGATATCGTGAAAAAAGCGGTGTCTATCGTCACCCCTGTCGCCTTGTAGTCTTCCTCGGAGACTTTATTAACCGCGGACCCGAAATTCGCAAAACCATCCATATCATCCGCTCCATGCAAATGGCCGGTGAAGCTCGCGTCATCCTTGGTAATCACGAATATAATGCCATCGCCTACGCAAGGGGCCTTGCAGTGCGTGCCAACCCAAGCAAACACGCAAAAATAGAGGCTCAATTAGCCAAGACGCTCGCAGAATATCACTTGCGAGCTGAAGACTGGATTGAGCTGATTGATTGGCTGATGGGGCTGCCTATTTGCCTCGAAATGCATGGCATCCGTTGTGTGCACGCCTGCTGGCATAAAGAGGCTGTTCGTACCGTGGTCGAATCATCATTAGGAAATCACATTACATTTTCTGACCTTACAGAAACAGCTGGTCCCAGAAGTAGAGCGCTAAAAATTCTCATGAACGGAATTAAGATTACAGCTCCTGCCTCTATAACTTTAAGAAAAGCACCCCTGTCTTTTCGAATCAAATGGTGGATGAACGGCCATCTCACATGGAGAGAGGCTGGCTATCCCGAAGAACCTTCGCTGCCTAGTAGCCCCCTTCCGGAGGACCTTCATTCCAGCTTTCTTTCTTATTCCCTCTCCAATCCACTCACTTTTTTTGGCCACTATGGATTTCCCAAACCGGCCTCTCCTCTCCTCCCTAATCTTGCTTGTCTTGACTTTGGAGTGGCAAAAGGAGGCCGGCTGGGTGCTTATCGATGGTCTTTCGGAGAAAAAACGCTCTCGGAAAAGGGTTTTGTCTTAGTGTAACGTCATTGCCTGAAAAAGCAGACAAAAGGACTATACCTCTTCGCTCCTTTGATTAAGCGGTTTTAGTTCCACATTCTGGGCAGCAGCGTCCGTCCCTGCTACGTCATGTCTACGTTTAGTGTCATAATGTTTCTTAGTACATAGCGCGATCCCGCCGACTGCTCCCAACAGAAGTAGCCCTCCAACGAGAGGTCCTCCGACTATTTTCGCATTTCTGTCAGAGTTTCCGACAATTTCATAACCGCTTTCGTTGGCTGGAGTGAAGGCAATCTGAACGGAGGTAGGATAACGGGATACACCTTGTGTGGCCCTTGAGTTGGAAAAATGCGGGCTCGTAGTCGATGTTTTGCCTTGGGCCTTGGCAATACAATACTTGCGTTTGATCCTATAGGAATCGTCTGCGTCTATTATATTATAGCTTCCTTGTCGATTTGTTATATCGTCACTAGGCTGATCGTTATTAAACTTGCTCTGCATGCATTCATTATAAACTCGCCGAGAATTTACTTTAAAGCAATGACGCATCGGCCAGGGTACTATTGGGCGTGCCGGTATGCATATTATGTTATCCTGATCTGCGGCTTGATCTGACTTATATTGATTTAACTTATATTGATTGTCCTGGATCTGATTTTTTGGAATTTTCATATTATTTATCGTTATTGTGCCGATGTTAGTATGCAATAATACAGAATACAGCCTGACGCATTTCTTAAAAAGAAATATTCTTCGTATGGAATACTTGATGCCTTGGAGTAGCACTCACCCAATAAAATGGGTATGGAACCACCGGAAAAGGCTTTTGCTACGTCAGCTTTTGCGGCGGGATGAAACACATTTACCGAAAATCTTTTTTGACAATGCCCACGGAGAGACCCAAATTACGCCGCCTCCTTAAGCGCAGTGGCAAAAGGAGGCCGGCTTGGTGCTTATCGATAGTCTTTCGGAGAAAAAACGTTCTCGGAAAAGGGCTCTGTCTTAGTGTAGCGTTATTGCCTGTAAAAACAGACAAAGGGACTATACCTCTGCACCGCCTTGATTAAGCGGTCTTAGTTCCACATTTTGGGCAGCAGCAGCCTGCGCCCTTGCTACGCTATATTTATGTTTCTTGTCGCAACTTCTCTTCACTCCCACCGTGATCATTATCATTCCAATCGTTAGAAATGTCGCTAGGCCAGCAAGTCCTGCGATCTTACCACCATTTTTATCAGCGTATCCGACAATTTCATAACCGCTTTCGTTGACTGGAGTGGGGGCAATCTGAACGGCTGCAGAATACCGGGGTACACCTTGCGTGGTCCTTGAGTTGGAAAAGTGGGGGCTTGTAGTCGATACTTTGGTTTGATGTTTTGTATTACAGTAAGCTGTCCGAGCAATGTTTAGTATTTCTGGCTCTTCTGTTTCCGGTCGATTCACTATTAGCGGCGTTTGGATGCATGTCCGGTAGGCTTCTGATTTAGGATCCGGCTCCCAAGCTCCGTTTATATCTCTATTAGTAAAATGAATGAAAGGGCCGTCTTTAGTTGAACGAGTATTCGTTATAGCTATGGTGTTGCCGTTGCCTACTTGGAAAGAGTTGTCTTTGCCTTTGGCCCTGGCAAGGCAATGGTCGATTATGATTCTCATGCGATGGCGGTTATCTACTTCCCTATATTTTCCTTCGTTGGCTGTTTCATTATAATGGGGCTGATCCACAATATTGTAGTTCTCGTTTGTACATTCAATATAAGCTGTATATTCTTCTGGTACAGGAGGGTATACACGGCGTTGCCCTGCTTCCGACTGCATCAACTGAACCATCTTTTTATGTTGATTTAACTGATATTGGTTATTTTTAACCTGAGCCCGTGAAAGTTGCTCTGATGATTTTACTGGTGGCATATTATTTAGTGTTAGATACCGGGTATCGGTATGCAATAATATGGAACACAACCTGGCGCATTTCTAAAAAGAAATATTCCTCGTATGGAATACTAGAATGCCTTGGAGGAATATACCCGATGAGACGGGTGATAAATACGCGAAATAACTTTTGCCTCGTCAGCCTTTGCAGGCACATTGGACGCATTTACCGATGGTCTTTTTTTCTGTTTTACAAGGACAGTCGACACAGCCGGCGAATACTGTCGCAGCAGATGCGGTCAAAATAGCTACGAGAAGAACCAGAGTAAGTCTTTGCATATTTTTTAAATAGCTCGTTATCAGTTAGTTGTCAACCATTTATCCCTTCTCAAAGAGGGAATATGGTGATGAGCTTTTTATAAAGAGGTTTGTGTTGTTCCGGTCATTCGGCTATTCCAGCTGGCTTCCTCATGAAATTTCCGGCGGGTCTTTTGATTTGCGTATTTTTAACGATTTCTCTTTGTCTGACTCAGTCGGCGCAAGCACAGCCTTTGGCTGATCCCATTGGCCAAAGCGTAGTTCGTATAGAAACCACTAGTCAGACACCTGATTACAGAGTGCCCTGGAATCCGGGTGAAATCGGTGAAGGCATTGGGACTGGGTTTATTGTGGTTGCTCCTCACGTGGCTGAACGCTGTATCCTCACCAATGCACACGTGGTCAGTGACGCTCGTTTTATCAATCTTTCCAAAGAAGGGGACCCTCGACCCTTTTCGGCACGCGTTCTCTATATTGCACACGACTGTGATCTGGCGCTTCTGCTTCCGGAAGACCCCTCTTTCTTTAAGGACACCGTTCCACTAAAATTGGGCGGCATACCCGCCATAGAATCCACGGTGACTGTCTACGGTTACCCTCTAGGTGGGGAAAAGCTTTCCGTCACCCGAGGGATCGTCTCACGAATTGATTTTCAGACTTACGCTCATTCCGGAATTGATTCGCACCTGACCGTTCAGATTGACGCGGCCATCAATCCCGGCAACAGCGGTGGCCCGGTAATACAGAATCGCTCTGTGGTAGGCGTGGCGTTTCAAGGTTACGGAGGAAACATTGCCCAAAATGTCGGATACATGATTCCGGCGCCGGTCATCAGTCGTTTTCTCCAAGACATCCGCTCGGGGAAATACAAAGGATACATGGACCTTGCTATCACTTATTGCCCACTTTACAGCTCCGCCATGCGCCACGCCCTCGGTCTGCCGGAAAACGATTTCGGCGTGATGATCAGTACGGTTTATCGAGGCGGCTCAGCGGATGGGCTCTTGCGGCCCGCTGATGTGATCTTGGCAATAGATGGCCGTCGGGTCCGCAACAATGGCTCAGTGGAGCTGGATGGCAATCTTCTGGAGATGACCGAAATTATAGAGCGCAAATTTCAAGGAGATCAGGTCAAGTTGGAAATCTTGCGCGATAAAAAACTGATGGAAGTCGTGATTCCCCTCCGTGAACGCTGGCCATTTCAGCTTCAGGCCTACAGCTATGGACAGAAACCTCGGTATTTTATCTACGGGGGCCTTATTTTTCAGCCGGCAAATCAAAATTTCATGACCGCCCATAATCCCGATAACTTGCGTTTGAACTATTACTTTGATCAATTTCTTTATGATAACCTTTACTTGGATCACCCCGAAATCGTTGTACTCAGCAACATTTTGCCAGATCCCATTAACACTCATTTGAGCGCATTTCGCTACACGATCATAGATCGTGTCAATGGTGTCAAAATTCGATCCCTAAGAGATTTGGCGGATGCATTTTCAAAACCGGCTGATTTTGATGTCATAGAAACGATCGGTACCGCTCGTCCAATTGTCTTAGAGCGCAAGGCCGCCTTAGCGGCACGTTCACGAATTTTTAACCGCTATCAAGTTCCCAAGGACTGCAATCTATGAACTGGCTGCGTTTTACATTGGTTGTTTTTGCGGCTGCCGGAAGTTGGCTAAACGGCCGGGCTGTTGCTATTCCGCCGCCCGGGCTCCCCTTTCTTCCCAATAACAACAACAACAACTCCCAATTTCGATCTCAACCTTTTTGGGAACAGCACCTTGTCAGAGTAAATTCGACCGTTCAACCTTACCAGTTTCGGCATCCGTGGGCAAAGATCGCTCCTTTTACTAAATCCGGAGTCGGAGTAGCCTTAGCGGATGGCAATGTCATCGTAACGGCTGACCTATTAGCAAATCATACGTATGCGGAAATCGAAAGCCCACAGAGTGGTGCCCGATCTGCAGCAAAGGTCGTTCGAATTGATTACGATTATAACCTGGCACTCCTTCATCCCGAATCTCCGCTAGAAAATCTGATCCCCGCTGAACTGGATCTCACAGCAAAACCCGGAAACAGCTTTTTTATTTTACAACTTCAGTCAAATGGCCAGCTCAGTGCTACCGAAGCAAACCTGACCAGCACTGCCGTGACTTTGTATCCCTCGGAAACCAGTCATTTGCTAACTTTTCGGGTTACAGCAGCTCTTCAGGATCGCGGCGATGCCGACACCACCTTGCCGGTGGTTCGAAACCGCCGATTAGTGGGGCTGATCATGCGTGTGGACCCGCGCAGTCAAACCTACGATGTCATACCCGCACAAGTTATTCAGCAATTTCTCAATTCCCCTGCAGCCCGTATCGGCGTCCCTCGTTTGGGTCTTTCTGTCGCTTCTACGCGGGACCCCCAACTCCGTCGGTGGCTCCGCCTTCCCGAATCCGGAGGAATTTATGTCTGCAATGTGGATGAAAATGGCCCCGCTGCAAAGGCAGGCATCCAACGAGGCGATATCCTTTTTGCCATAGACAATCAGCCAATTGACGAACAAGGAGATATTAATGACGCTAATTTTGGAAAAATCAATTTTACCTACCTTATTAGCACAAAACACCACATAGGAGATGAAATTAGGTTAAAAATTTTTCGAAACGATAACTTTTGCGAAAAAAGCGCGACGTTGGATTCAGTTGCCGTAGAGCAAAACCTCAGCCCTGCATACATTCGAGATCGTCAGCCCGTTTATTTTATTCTTGGAGGTCTGGTATTCATGGAATTGTCGCGCCCTTATCTCCAAGAATGGGGTGCCGATTGGAAGATACGCGCTCCGCAGCGACTTGTATACATTGACCAGTATCAGGCCGAACTTTCCAAGTTTCATGGAAAAATCGTTTTTTTAAGCGAGGTCTTGCCATCGAAAAACACCATGGGGTTTGATGATCTCAATCACCTGATTGTAACCCGGGTAAATGGATACCCCATCCACAGCCTAGCCGACGTGGCCAGAGCATCTCATCAGCCAATCGATGGTTTGCAAAAGATTGAATTTTTGGAAGACCCTCACCTGCTTTATCTGGATGCTGCCTCAGCGGCTAAAACAGATATTAAGTTAATAAAAGACTATTCAATTCCCGCAACAACAAATCTTCCTACCCCATAGGAAGAGAGCTCGCCCCGTAGCAGGTTATAAGTCTATTGCTAGCAAATACTTAATTTAAGCCCGATCAATCACTTAATTTACAGCCAAGCGATTTTCCAAATTGAAACTCGATCCCTCGTTTCTCACTCACAGCTTGCAAAAATAGGCTCCGGATGTTACTCTGCACCCACTTATGGGTAAGACGCTGTTAGATAAGGTGTGGGATGAACACAGTGTGCGCACGTTGTCGGATGGACGGACTCAACTTCTTATTGGGACGCATTTAATTCACGAAGTGACAAGCCCGCAAGCTTTTGGAATGTTACGCGATCTGAAGCTGACTGTGCTCTATCCACAACGTACTTTTGCTACGGTCGATCATATTATTCCAACCAATGAGATCACGGAGCCTTTTTCAGATCCTCTTGCCGCTGAAATGATGCAAGCCCTGCGGACAAATTGCGCTGAATTTGGAATTAAGTTTTTTGATCTTTCTTCGGGATACCAAGGGATTGTTCACATTGTTGGACCCGAACAAGGCATTACTCAACCCGGCACTACCATTGCCTGTGGGGATTCTCACACCTCCACGCACGGTGCTTTTGGTGCGATTGCATTTGGTATTGGTACTAGTCAAGTCAGAGACGTTTTTGCAACCCAGACAATCGCCCTAAAAAAGCCAAAAGTGCGTCGTATTAATGTCAATGGTCAATTGGCACCGGCGGTCTATGCCAAAGACGTGATCCTTCACATTATTCGTAAACTCGGCGTGAACGGCGGGATTGGATTTGCCTATGAATACGGCGGGAGCACCCTGGATTCTTTTACGCAGGAAGAAAGAATGACCATCTGTAACATGTCGATCGAAGGGGGAGCCCGGGTTGGCTATGTGAATCCCGATGCCACAACCTTTGAATATCTAAAAGGCCGGCCCTATGCACCAAAACCTGAGGAATGGGATGCCGCCCTTGCCAGATGGAAGTCCTTCACCTCGGATAGCGATGCTCAGTACGACGACGTGGTGACCTTCCGAGCCGAAGACATCTCTCCAACGGTCACTTGGGGAATTAATCCCGCGCAAGCCGTTTTCATCGAAGAAAAAATTCCCACCCTGGAAGAAATACCCGCCAAAGATCGAAATACCGCTGCGGAGGCATTGCAACACATGCATCTGAAACCCGGGCAGCCCATCAGAGGAACCCACGTGGATGTGGCCTTTCTTGGAAGCTGTACCAATGGTCGATTAAGCGATTTACAGGAAGTAGCCCGATATCTCAAAGGACACAAAGTAAAACCCGGAGTAAAAGCAATTGTCGTCCCGGGCTCACAAGGAGTCGCTGCGGTAGCCGAAAAAATGGGATTGGCTGAAATCTTCCAAAAAGCCGGCTTTGAATGGCGTGGAGCGGGATGCTCCATGTGCCTTGCAATGAATCCGGATAAACTCGAAGGCAACCAACTCTGTGCGAGCTCAAGCAATCGAAATTTTAAAGGCAGGCAAGGCAGCCCTACCGGAAGAACCGTTTTAATGAGCCCTCTCATGGTAGCTGCGGCCGCGGTGACAGGCGAAATTAGCGATGCTCGAGAGGTTTTTTCGATCCGTTGATCGCCGATATCACACTCCTATCCGCCCAATTTACTGACTCAAAAAATGGCTTTACAAAAAATTCTCACCGTAACCGGAACCGCAGTCCATATCCCTGGTGACGATATTGACACCGACCGTATTATTCCCGCTCGTTTCTTAAAATGCGTTACCTTTGATGACTTAGGTCAATATGCCTTTTGGGACGAAAGATTCACCTCGGAAGGCACCCCAAAACCTCATCCGTTAAATGCTCCTGAGCACCAAGCAGCAAATATCCTCATCACCGGTTCTAACTTTGGTTGTGGAAGCTCTCGTGAACATGCCCCGCAGGCACTTTATCGTCACGGCATTCGCGTCATTGTGGCAGAAAGTTATGCGGAAATTTTCTTTGGAAATTCGATAACTTTGGGAATGCCTTGCATCTCTCTCGAGAGAGAATCCCTCCGCAAGCTCACCGAACTAGTCGACTCAGATCCCACCGCCAAACTTACGATTGATGTCGTTTCCTGTAAAATAGCCGTCGGCGGCGATAAAACTTTCCAAGGAAGCTTGCCTGAACATGCTCGAAACGCGCTGATTGAGGGAAATTGGGACCCAATTAGCGAACTGCTCGATGGCGTAGCACTGGTTAAAAAGGTAGCAGAGCGGCTTCCCTATTTTCACGCATAACCCCTCCAACTCACTCTGCGCATCTTCCCTGCTCTGCCAGCCCTACGATTTTTTGGGATGTAAATAAAAAGGAGAAAAGAGCGACTCTTCGTAGGCCGGATCCGTCACTTCATCAAGAAAGGACTGTGTCGGAGATAAGAAGGAGCGGCTTTTTGCTCGCAAACGTTTCAAATTGGCCTGTGAAGGGGGACGTGAGGTACCGCTCATCGCATAAAATCCCTTAGTTTCATTGAGATAGTTAATGAGTTGCGAAGATGCTCCCAGATTTCTGAGGGTGTCCAATTGACCCGGAGTAAACTGGTAGGATTTTTCAGTGCTCCGCAAATAGGCAATTATAATAGCCGTAGGCACTTTGGCCCTGACCAAATAAACAATATCCCTATAATCTAACGATTGGCCTGTTTGGATCTTAGTAGCTGTCCGTCCCGAAACATTGTGAGCAGCCATTGCGGCGACGATCCGCGGATCAACCGATGGCTTTGTAACACACCCGGATAAGATGCTTACCGCAAAGACCGTAACAGCAATCAACGGGACGATAAAAGGAAAACCACAACGGCGCATAAACCAGTGGTAACGGAGGATCTCGCCCGGTGCAACCCTCTTTTCGGAACATTCGGTAAGGTAGGTTAGCAGGAACGGGCTTGCCTCTTCCCACACAGAAATGAGATCTCTGTTTGATATGAAATATGGATTTATTGGGGGCGGTCGCATAACTCGGGCTCTTGTCGAAGGTCTCTTACGTGCCAAACTGTGCCTTCCTCAAGATATCATTGTTTCCAGCCGGAGTCCGGAACCACTGGCTCTCCTCACCAAGGAGACAGGCATCCGTGCGGGCAAAAATAATGCCGAAGTTGTTCAAGAAGCTGAGCTGATTCTCCTTGCTGTGAAACCTTGGGATGTTGCGGCAGCTTTACAATCCTGTGGCGAGGCTTTGTCCCGTAAACTGTTGGTTTCTGTTGTGACGGGCAAATCCGCTGAGAGCCTCGCCTCACTTTCGGGAGCTCGTGTCGTACGAGCCATGCCAAATACCGGTGCCATGGCAGGTGTGAGCACTACTGCCATCGCACCAGGAGCCTCCGCAAGCATTGCGGATGTCGAACGGGTTCGGCAAATTTTTGAAGCGGTGGGAAGCGTGATCGAAATAAAAGAATCTCTTTTTGATGCGGTCGTAGGAATGAGTGGAAGCGGCCCGGCATACATTTATCTGATCATTGAGGCCCTTTCAGATGGGGGAGTCGCTGTCGGACTGCCTCGATCGGTAGCCCTTCATTTGGCAATTCAGACCGTCCGAGGCGCCGCTATCTTTGCGGAACAGAGCGGACTACATCCCGCCCTACTCCGAGAAATGATTACCAGCCCCGCCGGGACGACGGCGGCGGCATTAGGCGTCCTTGAAGATGAAGGTATGCGTGCTGCGTTTATTCGAGCAGTCCGGGCAGCGAAAGAGCGCTCCGAAGAGCTGGGACGCTAATATGAAGGAGCCGTTAGCCTTCTCTCGGCGTCTCTCAAACGCTATCGTCGTGGGCACGACAACGGTCATATTGCCGATCCACTTGAGTCTTGGCAAACCAGTCAGCTTTTCTCCATCGGCTTTTGCTCCAAGTTCCACCTCAACCATTTCGCTAAACAAACCCGACGACAGTTTGCTTTCACCCTCCTCCTCTAAGAGCACTTCCGAATTTATCCCTAACGAAGCTCAACGTGCCGCTGCGGAAGGCAACGCCGCCTTTGCCCAAGGAAATTTCCAGCGGGCAATTCGTGCTTATGAAGAAGTGTTACAACTTGCGCCTAACAATCTGGTAGGTCTTGTCAACTTAGGCATTGCTCAGTATCGGGCAGGCAAAACAGAGTCCGCGGAAAAAAATTTGAAGCATGCCATTTCCTTGCGTTTAGAAACAGGCACCGCCTGGCTAGCGCTTGGAACCCTCTATATGGACCAAAATCGGCTGGACGAAGCCTTGGCCGCCCTTGCTCAAGCAAAAATCTACGAAGCTCAGAACCCCCGCGTTCGAAATTATCTCGGCGTTGTGATGAATCGACTGGGATGGCCGGATGCCGCTGAATCAGAACTTCGCGCCGCCGTGGAACTTGACACCACTTATCGCGATGCTCACTATAATCTCGCTGTTATCTACATGGCCCGCACCCCCCCCGCCTTTGAGCTTGCCAAGCGACACTATTATATTGCCATACAATGTGGCGCACCTCGGGACGCCAATATGGAAAAAACTTTAAAATCCCCCTCTCCGTCCCAAAAATTTCCCATTCCGCCAAATGATTCCCATCACACTGAGAATTTGGATAATCGTGACGTTCACGGTCGTTCCTAGTCTAGTCATCGCGCAGCAGCCTTCCCCTTCTCCAACCGCGAGCCCTGTACAAGAGGCCTCCGTTTCTTTTCCCACGCCTGCTCCCGAAGCAATGCCACCCATGCTCACCGCCAAAGCAGCGGTACTCTTTGACGCACATACCGGAAAAGTTCTTCTAAGACATAATGAAAACGAACCGCGTCAGGTCGCCAGCACTCAAAAACTCCTGACGGCTTTGATCGTTGCCGAAAGCGGAGATCTCGACAAAAAAGTGGTGATAGACAAATCGGACACAATGGTCCTACCTACGAAATTGGGTCTCCATGCCGGCGAGACCTACACTCGGCAGGGGCTTCTCGTTGCCCTCCTAGTGAAAAGCGCAAACGATGTCGCAGTTGCCCTTGCACGTGATAATGCCGGAAGCGTGGCGGCGTTTGCGGAAAAAATGAATCGCCGGATGGCTGAGTTGAAAGGGACTTCCTCCCATTTTGAAAATCCAAATGGCCTACCTTGTGACACTCAATATTCCACTGCCCGGGACATGGCAATAGTGGCTCGGGCTGCGTATGCTAATCCAATAGTGCATGACATTGTCCACTACCGCACCATTTCCTTTAAATTTAATAGCGGGAAAACCGTAATTATTCCAAACACCAATCATCTTTTGCGGGATTATTCATTTTGTAACGGAATGAAGACCGGTTACACCGAGAAAGCGGGTCATTGCCTGATTGCAAGCGGCAGCTGGCGAGGAAGAGAGGTCATCGCCGTTATCCTCGGAGAGCCTGCGCGCTCAAAAATTTGGAAGGATGGCCAGAGTTTGTTAGTATATGGGCTAGGGCTTACGCCGGAAGAAGTCGCTGCTAGTCGTCTGACAAAAGCTGCTGTTGCAAAAAAAGTGAAGAAAAGCAGCTCCACAGTCTCAGGCCGGCGCAAGCACACTCGGCGCACGTAAAGAAAAAATTCATTTAATAGCTTCGTGCTTGCCGCGGCAGACAGTAGAAGGTGTTGAACCGTTTCGAGCCTGTGACAACACATTATTCTCTAGCCGGACATCCCCAGTCCGCCCATCATATCGATTTTGCCAATGATTTAAATGCCCAGCAGATTGCCGCCGTTCAAGCGAAGCCCGGTGCGAATCTCGTCATTGCCGGTGCTGGCAGCGGAAAAACCCGCACTCTCACTTACCGCGTTGCGTGGCTTCTTGCCCAAGGAGTCATGCCGCAGAATATCCTGCTCTTAACATTTACCAACAAGGCTGCTCATGAAATGTTAGCACGCGTCCGAACTTTGATTCCCGTGGGAAGCGAGGGCATTTGGGGTGGCACTTTTCATTCTATTGGCAATCGGCTTTTGCGCCTTCATGGGGAAAATATTGGATTCCCACCAGGATTCTCAATTCTGGATCGGGAAGATCAGAAAAACATGATTGAAGCCGTCGTGGTCAAAGAAGGATTGAGAACGCCGGACAAGCGTTTTCCGAAGGCGGAAGTTCTCTCAGAAATTTTCGGCCTCGCCACAAACACCTTAAAGCCTCTGCCGGTCCTGCTCACACAGCGCTATCCATATTTTCTAGGAATGGCAGAACAAATCGCACATGTCTTCACTGCCTTTGCAGTACGCAAACGCGCAACTCACTCCTTAGATTTTGATGATTTACTCTCCAAAGCGCTCGAATTGTTAGAGAGCCACGAAGAGATCGCGAAATTTTACAGAGAAAAATTTCACCACATCCTTGTCGACGAATATCAGGATACCAATCGCCTCCAATCCGAATTCGTGGAGCGGCTTGCAAGTCACCACGGCAATATCATGATAGTGGGTGATGATGCTCAATCCATTTATTCATGGCGGGGAGCGGACTTCGAAAACATCCTAAGCTTTCCCAAGCGCCATAGAGGGACCTCACTTTTTCGTATCGAAACCAATTATCGGAGCGTGCCTGAAATTCTCGATGTTTCTAACGCGGTCATCCATGCCAATAAACGTCAATTTGAAAAAACCCTGACCGCTATGCGTCCCCCGGCAGGCAAAAAGCCGGCCTGGGTGCCTTTGGCTACCAACACCGAACAGGCATCCTTTGTGGCTCAACGCGTCCTTGAACTTCACGAAGATGGAGTTCCCCTCAACGAAATAGCCGTTCTTTACCGTGCACACTATCACTCTTTGGAAGTACAACTGGAATTTACGCGCCGTGGCATTCCATTTTCTATCACCAGTGGCATTCGCTTCTTTGAGCAAGCCCACATCAAGGACATAGCGGCTTTCATAAGATTTTCGGTTAACCCCAGAGATGAAATTTCTTTTAAGCGAATTGTTCGGATTCTACCTGGCATTGGAGCAAAATCAGCGGATTCTCTGTGGACTCAAATTGCCGCGAATCCTGGGGATAAGAAAGACTTCGATTATAGTTCCCTGAAAATTTCCACCAAAGCTCGAAAAAGCTGGTCCCAACTCACTCATACATTTCGGGAACTAGGAAAAACCATATCGCCAGCATCGATGATCGAATCGGTCCTCTCCACTCTCTATGATGACTATCTCAAGGAACGTTTTGCGAATTATGAGGCACGGTACGAAGACATCCAAACGCTTGCGGCCTTTGCACGGGAGTTCCAAAATGCAGAGGAATTTCTCTCTCAGCTCGCCCTATTGAGTGCCGTGGAAACCGCCGACAAAATTGTTCTCCCAGGGGAAAATGAGCGAGTCACCCTCTCCTCGGTACACCAAGCAAAAGGCTTGGAATGGAAGATCGTTTTTCTCATCTGGTTAGCTGATGGAATGTTTCCCAGCAGTCGCTCATTAGACGATCCACAAGCACTTGAGGAAGAACGTCGCCTTTTTTATGTTGGCCTCACTCGCTGTAAAGACGAACTTTATCTCAGCTACCCTGAGATTCGTCTGGGTGGCTATGGAGAGGCTTTTCAGCTGCCGTCCCGATTTCTACAGGATATTCCACAGACGAAACTCGAACGGTGGAAGGTCGATTATTTGCCTTCCGAGGAGGCGCCATTCTAAAAAAAGCACCGATGTACAGCCAAAAATACCCTTCAAAGTTGCTCTCATTTTATAGGGGTCGCGCTATAAAAGAATTTTTCCCTTTTGATCTTGTGCGGCTCCGAAATTCTGATGCAATTCTAGCCTACTTTTTTCAAGTCCAAAGGCGACCTCTGAAAAGGAAGAACTGCATTTTTAAGAAAATCGCGATTCGAGGGTTACACAATACGCCGGCGTGGCGAAATGGCAGACGCAAGGGACTTAAAATCCCTTATCCTGAAAAGGATGTGTGGGTTCGAGTCCCGCCGCCGGCAGTCTGAAAAATCGCTCTAATTGCCTCTAATAGTGCAAGGAACGGACGGGACTCGAGCTGGAGTTTAGCGATACGCCTCGATGTTTTTTTCTTGGTGCGCCACCACATGGAATTGATCGAGCGAAACCCTTTCACAAAGATTCCTGCACCGCGCCCTTGCCCTTTACGGAATATTCTAACTGCACCTGAAATGGAAATCCTCCTTCCATCTGAAATGAGTGATCCCATTCGGGTATGGGCTCCTATTAGGCGGTTTTGGAGGCTTAAGGAGCATTGAAATCAAAAGAATGACCTGGCAAGATATAGACGCCGAAAAGGGACAAATCTTTATTCGGCCAGAGGTAGCAAAGCAGACGGATGGAATGCTGGAATGCATTGTCGACTTTACAGAACCGCTAAAAAAACGAGCAGATTTTTTTCAACAAAGAACCGGCAAATTACATCAAGAGAAGAAGCTGCCATGGTCAGACTTGAAGAAGCTGCCATGGTCAGACTTTCCGGAGAATGCCCTCCGTCATTCATTCGCTACGTAGTACCCCCTGAAAAAGGGTTGAAAAGCATCCGGCGCCTATGTTGCTCAGTTGGTCGAGTAGCGCAGGGCTA
>PSRL01000054.1 GCA_003176035.1 Verrucomicrobiota bacterium | reverse complement strand
TCTTTTCCCGGAACATATGTAACTGCTGTTGGGTTGTAGACTTGACCTGTCACCATCACCTGGGTCGGGCGCTTAGGAATAACGATTACGTCACCTTTACGAACTTCAACATCTTCAGGAGTGTTTTGCCATTTCCCGATATCACTTGAAATCCGAACTACAAGACGCCCAACAGGTGGTTGATTCTTGAACCGCTCTACAATCTGCTGCTCTTGCAAGAAGAAAGACTGCTGCGAAACGGCCACATCAGCAGGATTTGTCCCAGGCTTATACTTCTGCGCAGAAGTCTCGGCCTGAAGCCGCCTCAGCATGTCCTCACGATTTTTTTCCTCAATTTCCCGTAATGAAATTCGACTAAGAACAATTCCCTGTGGATATGCACCGGGAGAGAAGCCGCCGGCGCGCTTTAACACCGAACTCAAGTGCTCGCCATCTCTGATTCCGTAAATGCTTGGGTGCATAACTTCACCCCTTACAGTTACGGTAGAACCGATGTCCTTAAACCCCGCGATTTCTCGAATTGTCAGAACGTCACCATCATGGAGGGGCACATCAGCATCGCGCGAAGTAAAAGCTTTCGCAATTTCTATTTGTTGGTGTCCACCCAAAACCTTCGCCCCATCGTGCAGCGTGTACCGAGACAAATCGGCAAGGTCGGTATAAGCTCCTCGCGTAAAGCCCCCAGCCAGCCGGACTAATTCGCTGGCGGTCATCTCAATTCCTAGCGGATACTTTCCCGGCTTTGCGACCTCACCCTCAACCAACACTGATGGCGGGTCAAGTTTCGTCAAATCGCGATGAATAATCAGTCGATCACGAGAGTGCAGCAAGACATTACTGGCGGCATCGCCTTTGAGGGCGCGCTCGAGATTGATGCTCATCACTGTGATTTGCCCATTTTCGCGACGGAAGATTTGAGCGTCAGAGACCATCGCATCCGGAGTGAGACCGCCCGCCAGATAAACAGCATCACGCACTTGAAGATCCCCGCTAGTAAGGTGCGGGCCTGGTCTTCGAACCTCTCCCGAAACGATAACTTCGGGCGGATCCTCGAAATCGTATCTCCCGAAGATCCGAATTGTGTCGAGAGGCTGAAGTAGCAAATTGGAATTGGCGTCACCCTTGAGTGCTTCATCTATATGGAATGCGACCACAGTCGGATGAAAATCTGGCGCAGATAGACGAATCAGCTCTGCGTGCCGGCGAGACGGTTCCGGTAACATATCGCTATAAGAATGAAGCAGATCGGAAACTCTCATACCATCGCGATATGCGTATTTCCCGGGGCGGTAGACGTGTCCATCCAAATAGACTGATTTCTGCGCGTAGGGAAGAATAGGAGAGACACGAATCCGATCACCATCCTGAACCTTGAAGTCCGCCAGAGCAGCAGCCACCTCGTTCTGTGTGTCGGTTTCAGGAAGGTCCAGACTTAGCATCACCCTGCTTTCGTGTGCCTCAAGCCGCTCTACCTGGATGTGCCGCAATGCGCCAGAAGGCAGTACGCCTCCGGCAAGTTCGAGCACCTTGTCGAGAGTCTTCTCCTGATTGAGTTCGTACAGCGCAGGTCTCCGAACCATTCCTTCAAGAGCAACCTCTGCATGAGCAGGTGGGATCAAGATAGTGTCTCCCGGTTCTAGCCTTTTCAGATCACCTGTTAAGCCGTGCAAAAATAGGTCGTAGATATCAACATCTTCAATAAGCTCCTTACCGCGATAGTGCTTTACTAGCCGCATTGATCCCCGCGCCGTTGGGCCCCCAGCCACATATAGTGCGTTCAACGGAGTAGAAAGGGAACTGACGTCGTAGGCTCCGGGGTTGACAACATCCCCGACTACATAAATGCGAACGGTTCGCAGGCGAGCCAGCGAAACATCAGCCTGAACATCACGGAATTCAGCGCGCAAATTTGATTGCAAGGCTTGTTGAACTTGAGCCAACGTCTTCCCAGAGACTTGAACGGTTCCAACTTCTGGTAGTGAAACACGCCCCTGGCGATCGACCACTCGCTGGAGCCGTTGAGAAACAGATCCCCACAGCTCTACGTTGATTCCATCACCTGGACCAACGATATAGTCTGGACCGACAGGAACATCCATCGGCAATTCGTCAAAGTTACCCGTGCCATTCGCGAAGACAGCAGCGCCAAAACGCTCCAGTTTGCCACCCTGCGCCGGGGCCTGCTGGTAAAGATCTATCAGAGCTGGCACAGACGCGTAGGGACTTGCTTTACGCCGAAACCTTTGCTGGCCCGAGTCATCGAGACTGCTTCCTTGATATCGCCGACGTTGCTGCAAAGGGACTTCGTTTTCCCCAGAAAGAACACCAACCTCGGAAGGGAGAGTAGGTTCTTGCGCGATTGAGGGGCTTATTGCCGGAACTGAAGATCCCGCGCGGATTGCGCTTTGGGAAGCACGACCATCCGCGGACGCTGTAAGAAGCTGTGGCAACTCGCTCGGACTTATTCGAGGAAGATCGCGTTGGTCTAGAGACCGACCGGATGCCGAGGGATCATAAGTCGGAACCACCGGGCGCTTCGATTGTGAAGTCGTATTTCCTTGAGCAGAAGTTCTAACGACGGCTTGGCGGGCAACTCCATTTTCCTCATCTTCTTGGGCCTGCTTCTGTTGCTGTCGCATTTCATCGGAAGATTCCAGCCGTTCTATCTGTCGGCGCTCAGCTCTCGCCCGAAAAATCTCCTCATCTGTAGGCTTGAGATCGATATAGTGTCTACTGACTATCTCCTTGCTAGCTATCAAACGAATCGTTTGCTCACGTTGAATTAAATCGTAGAGCACCGCGTCA
The DNA here is from genome assembly GCA_003176035.1 of Verrucomicrobiota bacterium. Classification (GTDB taxonomy): domain Bacteria; phylum Verrucomicrobiota; class Verrucomicrobiia; order Chthoniobacterales; family Xiphinematobacteraceae; genus Xiphinematobacter. The sequence continues at coordinate 3,605 of PSRL01000054.1, read as the reverse complement.
GTTAGATCATCCTGGTCAAGAAGTCTACCTTGATCAAATGCATCTTGAATTAAGACCTTTTTGATCTGAAGCGTCAGTGCAGGCTGGTTTTGCAAAATGTTGATGATCGGACCCGCGTCAAGAGACGCTTCGGCCTGCACCGTCTGCTGCTGTGGTTGCTGGAGCTTCCTGTAACTTTCGACCAAACCATCAGTTTCTTGTCTTCGGGAATCTTCGTTCGTGCTTTGGGCGGAGACTGGGATGGAAAGAGTGCTTTGGATAATTGCCAAGGAGAAAATAACTGGAACAATAGGAAATCTCTTCATAAGGCGTCAACTCACTCGCATCCGGGGTATCCGGAGAACAGAATTACGCCATAAGACTCCAACCAACTCAAGCTAAACCCTTAATTCCATTAAGGTTGTCGAGGAGGGAAGCTATGGCTTTTCAGCAAGAGCTTACCACAGCAGAGCTGCCTAGGCAGCTTTCAGGAACCCTTATTTGAGAACAGGTGAACCGCAAATCACCATTGAACTCCGGGATAAAGGCTGGGCAACCGAACAGCCCTATAAGCGCGCGAATTCGGCATATTCATTTGCCAGACGATCGTGCCATTCTGGTTCACTTCATAAACGCCTGAACCGACCGAAGGATTGGGAGGAACTTGAGGAAAATCGGCTTCAAAATCACCATTTGGCAACATGCTGGCTGACCCACCCCACGACGAGAAAAATCCCGGTGCAAACTCCCATTGCAAGTTCGCGATTCGAGCTTGCTCGTCCACGTGCATAAGGATTCCCCTGCTATAGCAAGGTGTCGTCTGCGGTCCACACTGGTCGTTATTGTCGTCGATCAGCCTTCCGTTGCCATTGTCCATTATGGCGAGAGTGTAACCAGTGCTGTCTCTAGAGACAATGTTTGGATAATGTTGCGCGTAGAACCATTGAGATTGAGTGCCTTTTGCTAATGAAAAATCTCCTCCTGGACCAAGTCGCCAAAGGATGTTGCCACTACCACTCCCATTCCGGTAATCAATTTTGACAATCCAGCTTTGGTGCCGCATTGACATGAGCAAATTGCCATCCGCTTCGTCAAAAAAAAGAGCGTTCGCATGGGTCCAATCAGGAAACTGCATCGGATGACGATTCACATCTAAGTGGTCGAATGTTGACCAGATCCAGACGGGGCGAGAATCCTTATCCACATCGATCAAGACATCCCCAAGAACGTGCGTTTGTCCTGGAAGGCCGACTAGATCTGAATAGTTCCTATATTCTTGCGCAAGAATAATCCAATGGCCGTTCGGGAGCTGGATAACATCATGGTGAAATGCAAAGAGGTTTAAACCGAGCAGTGCGTTGATTGAGTCTAGCGTTACTTCTCTTATTGTTTCGCCTGACAGATCAATTTCTCTTATCACTTTTGAAATACCGGACGTTCCCCCCGGGAGAGTCAGGCTCACTAAGAAGTTGCCGTTCGAGATCTGCCGAATCGGAACAGAATAGGCATTGGAGATTTCCGGCTGGTAATACCAAATCACATTGCCCTCGAGATCACTAACAGCCATCTTGAACTGACTTGGCGAACCGCCATCGACAAAGTCGAGCAGCTCCACACCATTTCCTACTTTGGGAAGAGAGTTGTTTTGCACAACCAGAGATGGAATACTGAGTGGATCAATCGGACCAGTGATAAATGCTTGATCAGGCCCAGCGATGACCGTCCCATCGCCCATCGTTACAAGCGGTCGCACATGATATTGGGAAGCTGCTTTCATCCCCGCTATCAGGATGCTCGCTTCGCCTCCCCCCGGCGGAGCAGTAACAGTGGAGGTACCAAGCAAACTGTCTTGCAGTCCAAATTCGACTCTTAGCTTACTGGAATCCGGAATCTGACCCACGTATCTGGCTACTAGAGGATTGTTGGTGCTTGTGACTTCCCCCCGGATAACGGGGATTTTGAGCTCAGTTGAGCCGCCTCCTGGAGCATCATTTGTCACCACAATACTTAAAGGCCCGGTTTGAGAAAATGCTGTGTGCGATAGCGGAATGTCGAGTTGGTCACCGTTGACTGCTTGCGAGCTCACAATTTGCCCGTTTATGGACACTCGAGAGTTGGGAAGAAATCCATCTCCATAAAGGGTCAATTTTGACGGTTCATTTCCCACGAACAATCCGATTGGGAAAGACTTGGCGATAGTGGGCTTTGGATTCACCACGGAGATCCGTGCAGTTGTAGCGGTTCCTCCTCCAGGACCATCGTTCGAAATCGAGATACTCAAAATCGCCGTCTTCACAAGGCTAGCATCAGGAACTGCGGTCATTAGTTCAGTTGAGCTCACGTAGATTGCCTGTTGCGGATTTCCCTCCAAGGCAACATGAGAACTTGGCACAAACCCGCTTCCAAAAATGGAAATCTGCACATCGGAAGAGCCCACCGTAACTTCTGTTGGAAATATAGTCGCTACTGCGGGTTGAGGATTCAGTACAACGAACTGAGCGAAGGAGGATCCACCGCCGGGGAGTCCATTTGAAACGCGGACAATCCGAACCCCAGCTGTGGACAGAAAGCTAGTGGGAATCTGAGCTCTCAGCTCTCCCCGAGCAACGAACGTTGTTGCTAGCGGTTGCGAATCGAGTAAGACTTGGGAAAGCGGATTGAACCCAGACCCTACCAAGCGGATTTGGCTATCTAAGCTATCAACTTGAACACCGTCCGGAGTGATGCAAGCAATCGCCGGAATCGGATTGACCACGGTAATTATTGTGCTAGCAGAGGGAACCCCGGGATTTTGATATGCGCTGGCCGCGACCGTCACTGGAGTAGCTGGAGGAATCGACGGCGCCGTGTAGCGACCCAATGAGTCCACAGTCCCAAGTGCCGCATTTCCTCCTGGAATCCCATTCACCTTCCAGAGAAGAGGCGCAAAGAAAGGAGGATTAAAGGTTATTTGATCATCAGTTACGAGAGTTTGCGTAGCCGGACTCAGTGAAAATGTGAGAGTCGGATTGGTGCCGGTAGAATTTTGTGTGGAGTTTGCGAGAATGGGCTTCGGCGCGCCCCCGCAGCCGTTTATTAGGAGCTGGAGGGACAATATCGAGACGAGCCAAGAAATGTTGAACTCCGAGAGATGCGGACGGTCACAATTCGACACAGGATCGGCTCCGGAGAGAGATGAACCAGACGATGCAAACACCTGGATTAATTGAGAGTTGCTGTCGGTCACGGTTAGTGAGAATGCAGCAAATCCAGCATGCTTTTCAAGCAAATTGTTAGTTATGATGGTTCTTCAAGCGTCAACAAACGCCATTCACCGAATATTTCCTATTTTAGGAAATAGGCTGCGTTTGAGAACTTCCAATGAAAGGAGCGCATTGGGCATTTCGAATTGATTTTTCTTCCGGGAAACGAAATATCTAACCCTTGTTTGGGGCTTAAGAGACACCACATTCACATGAAAACAGCCTCTTCGGAAACCAATTGAAGTGAGCTTCCGATGGATATTGATGATCAATTTGATTTCAGTCCGCTTACATCCCGAAGTAGTTGTCAAAGGTACGGTTTTCCTGGAGCATGAAGATGACATGGTTGACCGCAGTAGCGGTTTGTACCGGCCCTGGCGCCGA
>PSRL01000135.1 GCA_003176035.1 Verrucomicrobiota bacterium | reverse complement strand
TGAAATGGCAGACACATACGTTTGAGGGGCGTATGCCGCAAGGCGTGCGGGTTCAAGTCCCGCCCCGAGCACCAACCTTTTCCGGCCGCTTTTTCTCCGGCGGCCTTGACCTCAAGCAATCGAACCTCTTTTGAGGTCCCCATTTACTTCTGCTTTTTATTGAATATCTTATATTTGCTCGGGTTGAGTATCTCGGATTCGAAGGGGTAGACTCGGGGGACGAGGAAGGGAGGAAGGGAATGGGCCAGCGATTTTCCCAGCCAGTTGGTGGCCAAGAAAGGGCCATCTACCTTTCAAACCAATATTTGTTGCGTTTTTTATTGCACAAGTAGTTGACACAAAATGTTTTATATTTTATTCAGGCCGCACGTATACATCAATATATGCGTATCCAACCTCACTTATGAAGCTCATAAAACACCTCATGGTCGTCCCGGCCCTAGCATTGACAGCCTCCTTTGCAGATGCCGGGGAATACAAAGTCGTGCAAAAACAGTACAAAGCTCCCGTCGAGGAATGTGTATTCCGCGACTTCGAGTTCCAAATAGATGGTTTTGTAGCCGGTTTGGCGACTTGCAACAACCAGCCCATCGCACCCGGAATCGGTGGTGGCGTAGGAGCAAATTTCATCTTTTGGCGATATTTCGGGCTGGGGGCAGATGCCATATGGACTGGAAGCAAGCACAGATATACTCAGCAGACCTTCACAGGCTTTGGAATATTGCGTTATCCCATTTGCTCCTGGAACCTCGCTCCTTACATGCTCGTTGGTGGCGGCGCAACTTTGGATACCCGCAATTTCGGATTTGTCCAAGTTGGCGGCGGTCTGGAGTGGCGGCCATGGTACCATCTTGGCTTTTTTGCAGATGGTCGCGGTTGCATCGTTTCTAATGCCAATTCATTTGCGCTCATACGCGCCGGTGTCCGCATTGTTTTCTAAAACTCTTATTATACCTGTTAGGGACGAAAACCCTGACTGGCCGCTGGCCGGTCGGGGTTTTTTACGTAGACCCTCTCCCAAATCCTAGGAAGACCGGCGTGAGAAGCAATTATAGCGAAAGGACTATAAAATGAGCATGCCTTTGCGGTTCTTTTGCTCTCAGGTGTGTTGCAAGATAGAGTCCATTCGGCAGAGTTATCGAATTTTTTTGCATGAGCAGGGATAGTTGTAAATTGAATCGCTTCCGCACCACAATTCCCTTAAAGAATCAAATGAATCCTGTGGCAGCTGAAAATAAAGTCTTTGCGAGCCACAAGTTGTTCGGAGAATTCACCGCAGTCCGTCCGCGGCATTACATTCTTGTCCCTTTGGGCACTACCGGAGACGTGAATCCCTTTCTTTGGATGGGGCACCTCCTTCGAAATCGCGGTCACGAGGTCACACTGATCTTGGCGACTGCATTCGAACCCCCCCCCGAAACTCATAACTTTCAATGTTTCGCTCTTAAGAATCAAAAAGAACTACAGGCTGTTCTGGACAACCCCAGGCTGTGGCACCCTTGGCATGGGGTTCGGATTTTATTTTCGTTCGCTGGGGCACATACGGAACAGATTTTTCGTCTCATTTACTCTAGCCGACGTTTGGATATGGATAACGTCATCTTAGCGCCCGGAACCGCTTTCGGCGCTCGGCTTGCCCGCGAAAAGTTAGGGTTTCCTCTCGGGACAATTCATTTGCAGCCCTGTGCAATTCCTAGCGCCTATGAACCACCTGCCATGCGACGCGGATTCCGGTGGATGAGCAAACTGTATTGGGTGTGGCGCCGTTTTTTTTCCTTTATACCTACTCCGCTGGATTTTTATGCCGGTCCCGGCATCCGTCGCGCCTGTCGTTCTCAGAGAATTCTCCCTCCAAACAATGTCTTAAATCAGTGGTGGCATTCTCCGGATGGCGTGCTCTGTCTATTCCCAAGCTGGCTTGCTCGACCCCAGCCTGATTGGCCCACCCGCTGGGCACAAAGCGGATTTCCGCTCTATGATCGTCATGCCGAAATTCTCGCCGACGACCTGCAGAAATTCTTAGTGTCCGGTCCTCCGCCGGTTGTTTTCACTCTGGGAACGGCAATGAAGCACCCGAAAAACTTTTTCGAGATAGCTGTACGAGTTTGCAGTTTACTCGGATATCGCGGTCTCTTTTTTTCCTCCATACCCATGTTACCTCCCCCCCATGTCTTTCTTTGTCGGCACTACGTCCCCTTCTCATGGCTGTTTCCGAAGGTCAAAGCCGTCGTCCACCACGGCGGCATAGGCACACTTTCTCAGGCGTTGGCGGCAGGCATTCCACAGTTACTCATGCCACTGGGATTCGATCAGCCGGATAACGCGGCACGACTCGCCAAACTGGGCGTCGCTCGGATACATTGCCATTTCACCGTAGAAAGTATCGCCCGGGAGTTAAGGGCTCTCCTCACCGATCCTTCCATCCATACAGCCTGTAAAACGGTTGCCTCCCGCTTTTCGTCGAAGGAAGACGCCGTCACAACCCTTACTTTCTTGGAAAATTTAACTTACTCAACTAATACCGCTCACTAGCAAGCTCTGAGCTACTAAAGGCAGCTTTAAGTTCACTAATAACCAGGAAGCACACCAGCGCATCAGGTTGCATCCACTTGTTTGCTATTATCAGCCTATAATAATAACTTAGAAGACAATTAAATCTTGATAATAAGACCTTGTTTTGATAACAAAAAGTGAGATACTTATTATATGAAGTATATCATCCCCACTACTACAGCTATCATAGGAGCCTTGTCTCTTATCACAACAGGTTGCCACCCTTACAATCAACCCACCGCAGGTATGATGGCCGCCCCCGTAACAAGCGGTATGGCAGAAGGTGACGGCTTTACTATCTCAAAAATAATGGTCAGCAGTAGTAAGGCACAGTCCGCCTTTAAGAGAGCCCGTGATTATTATGCGCAGCTTCCTGAGAAAGAAAGAGTCAAGATGGAAAAGCGGAAAGTGTACTACCTGGCGGTTGAAGTGCCCGGATACCGCAATCGCGGAACAGGCATCCCCGTTCTCCTCTACGATACGCGCGCCAACAGGCTTATCAACCACAGGGTGATCTTCATCGCTACACCTCTCAAACCTAGGCAAATTCTGATGGCGCCTAGAGAGGTGAGCAGCACCCCCGGCTACAGGTACCAATACCTTGAGTACGCCGGCCCCGGCGCTCCCATTGCGTACCCCTGACCGCATATACCTCTTAGCTGTAGTGACAGCCTTGCAGACAAATAGCCGAGTCAAATCGAGAGAAGATGACTCGGCTATGCTGTGTTCTAGCCGCCGCCTCTTATCCCCATTCTCGCGGTAGCCGGAGTTCTGGAGCTGCTACGGAGCGAGGCGTTCTGTCATCCAATGATTTTGGGAGTCTTTCCGATACTGCAATCGGTCATGCAATCGGCGTGCACCCCCCTGCCAAAACTCGATCGTTTCCGGGACGACACAAATCCCTCCCCAAAAGGGCGGCAGCGGGATTTTTTCTTTTCCAAATTTCTTTTGAGCACTTTGCCATTCTTGCTCTAAAAATTCCCGAGAAGGAATGACACGACTTTGGGGGGAAGCCCATGCAGAAAGCTGACTTTCGTGAGGACGGGAAGAAAAATATGCTTCTGATTCTTCGCGTGGCAGAGGAATCGCCTTCCCCACAACCACCACCTGTCTCTCGAGGAGTAGCCAGGGAAATAAAAGGGAGACGGCATCATTTTCTTTGAGTTGGTCGGCTTTACGGCTCTCCAAGTTTGTAAAAAATGTAAAGCCTCGCTGATCAACGCTTTTGAGCAAGACCGTTCGCACAAGCGGCTTACCATGTGAGGAAGCGGTGGCCAGACACATTGCAGTTGGTTCGGCCATTCCCGAAGCAAAGGCATCATCCAACCAACGCTGAAACTGAGCTATCGGGTCCGCGAGGAGATCTGCTTTTGTTAAGTTTCGCAGGCGATATTCTCTTCGTTCGTTTAAAAGATCCCTTTTCTCCATGGCATTATTATGTCCTCTGTGGATGGGAATTCTTTGTTTGTTTGGAATAGCTGCTGTTATTTGGTTCATTCCCTTTTTCAATCTTACTTTGATAAATAAGGGGAGCCCGGCCCAAGCAGAGAGCAGCAATGGCGAAGGAAGGCACCGATATTCGCGATCCTTGATAGGGTTTTTCGCTGAAATTTGCTATCAGTCGCGTACCATCTGAAAAAATCGTTTCTTGTACCAGGTGATCCGGAGTGAGCCAGCGAAATTCTGTGAGAGTTTCAAATGCCAATTTTTCGTGTAAAGGGCGGAAGAACGCATCCTGTCGAATGATCACAGGCAATCGTGCGTTTAATGTCGACGCACTGAGATGGTAAAGCGGCGGCACGTTATAGAGTAACTGTGTCAGCTCATTTTCCATTCTGACATTCGAGAGCTTGAGGTTATCAAACGCCCAGTGGTGCGTTGTAATAACAGATCCATGAAAAACAGCCTGATAAAGTGGGAGGCGTTGAGTCGGATCAAAATAGAGAGTCCGAAAGGGCTCGTTGATGAGGGTTGCACGGAAATAAATAGAGGGCGCATCTACTGGCGACCAATTCCCTAGGTAATAGGGTGAACTTTTTTTCTTCAACTCCGGATCTTGCCACGCAAAATAAGGTGTTTGCATTCCTTGCGCAAAAAATATCCCGCCTGCGGTTATCGCATTGCCACCCTCCGAACCATTCGGCAGTTGGAGGGCCTCCGCCACCCAACGAGAACTCTTTTCATTCTCCGCAGCGAACTGGGCCATCGTCATTTCCTTCCCGGGCCGATAGTCATCGAAGACCATGCCCGCGGCATAAGAATCCAGATACCAGCTGTTAAAGCAGACCTGCTTGCGGATTGCCTTAATTCGGGCCTCAAGCAATGGGCGAACCAGACGCGGGTTTGTATAGCTCCCGGAGTTTTGGAAACCAGATTGTAATTTCCCATTCGATTGAATGACACCGGTTGATTCCGCCGCTTTAGGTCCAAGATGAGCAGTTGTCCAACTGTTATTGGTATTGTCCCCGGCATTCAAGGCGGTTTCATAGGAATCATAGGGGGCTATTAAAAAGCCATGATTCACAGCAGCCGCTATGGCTTCAGGATGCCAGAGTCCGCCCTCCCAACCATCTCCTAGGCCGAGCCAAAGGCGCTTCAAACCTGCGTTGGCAAGTTTTTTGAATAAATTTGAAGTCAGCGTAATTCCCCATTCGGAGGGATTCGGATCCAGGGAGGAAGCAAAATCTTTCGCCACTTCTTTTCTGACCAAGCCGTAGCTATTGACGATTTTGTCCATATTGTCCGCTTCATTTAACCATTGGCTTCGTGCGCACTCATCCAACGCCTGGTTGATGCCGGTGATGAGGCTGCACTGTTCGGAAGAATCCGGATTAGTACCGAGGTGGTTCAAAAGATTCTGTGTCTCTGAATCCAAAAATTTTCTGAGCCCGGCTGCGGGGCCCGTTTGCAATTGGGAAAGAAAAAGACTCCAATTTTTGACATTGGCAGGCGAAAGGAGCCCATTTTCCCAAAGGTATATCTGTGTTGCACCCAAAAACTTTTTACCCTCGGGAGTTTTTTTAATTT
>PSRL01000100.1 GCA_003176035.1 Verrucomicrobiota bacterium | reverse complement strand
GCGGAGGGTGGAGTATGATAAATGTGATATTCGAGGTGATGTTTTAGGTGATGGAGGCGGCGTTGGCATACGTTCAGTAATACAAATATTTCAGAGAAACCCTTGAGGGAAATTGGAGTAATCGCAACCTATTGCACTAAGCAATCTTCCCCGCTGGCCCAGAGTGTTTTTTTAATAATTATATGCTGTCGCCAGGTTCGGCCGCCGCCGGATGCCGGCAATCTCATGGCAGTTTTTTGCAACATGTAACTAGCTGGATAATAAACGCTCCGGAACCTTTGTTTAGTCTTATTTACTGCCCAGGGATGAAGGGATGAACGACTGCTACCGGTCTATTGACCTTCCTTTCTGCCTGTTGCGGCTGAGTAGCTAATGTGATGGAGGACAATTTTTTTTCAAAGGCATCCACTTCATCTATAAAATCTCCTAACTCTCTTTGTGTTAATTTGGTACTTGGGTTTCGACTCCAAAGTTTGTCATAGAGGCTGCTCATTTTTTTCGCGATATCTTCTCTCTCCTTCTCCAGCCCCTCCACTCTTTGGGCTAAGGTGCCAATTCGGTCGCCCCATCTCCATATTTTGGGCTTATACGCTTCGAGTCTCGAAATGTCGGATTCCGTCACTAAACTCGAGTTCGGTTTAGGATCACTTGAGGACGCTGAGGTGGCGGATGCTGATGGAGACCTCAGAGTCGATGAGGACCCCTTACGCAACTTCCAAGGCACTGATGATTTCTGAGGCGGTGTTTGAAAATCCGTAGTTAATGGGCGTTGCCTTGTGGTGGAGTTGGATGTGGCGGCGGAAGAAAAAGCTCCCTGCAAAGATGAACTCGGACGATTGGAGCGGGAGAGTATTGGGGACGATAAAGGTGATGTTTGAGGTGATAAAGGTGATGTTTTCATATGCTCAGTAATACAAATACGTTAAGAAGTCCTGGAGGGAAATTGAATGATCGCAACCTCATGGCAATTTCTTGCAATATGTAACTATTTAATTAATAAACGTTCTAGGAACTTAAAACCCTGTTTATTACATCAATTCATTCTGCATTTGCCGTAACTCCCTTTCGATCACCTTTAAGTGATTGCGTAACGCCTGTTGTGCCAGAGTCTTTTTGCGATCTATGTGTGTATTGCGATTTTTTTTTGCGATGCTATTTAGTGTGCTCTTTATAGTGTCTGCCTTCTGTTTTAGCTCCTTTTTTTCGGAGCTTTCTTCTAAGGCCTCGATTTGGTTGTTTATTTCTTTAAGTTGATCGGAGTATTCAGTCACTAACCGATGAGTTTCCTCCGCACTGACTAGGTCCGGATATTTTTCTTCCCGATCCCTTAAGTGTTGCCTTCGTTGAGATTGAGATAAGAATAAACTGAGATTCGACAATCTCGAGGGAGGAGAATTAAATAAAGGTCGCGCAAATATTCCGTTACTAAATACCTTTTTCATGCGAAATAACCTAGCTAATTATTTTGATTTGAAATGGCGGATAATAATCCTTCTGAAAGAGCCGCCAATCTATACAGATGCTTCAAATTCTGAACTCATCAGTCGTCTCATTTTTGTGGGTAACTGCGAGATTAAGGCGTCGACTTCCACCGAAGAAGAGGACGCGTTTGGTTGCATAAAAGCATCCTCCTTCAAAGTGGGATTGTTTCCCCTCAATTGCGGCTGAGAAGTAAATGTAATGCCGGATAATTTTTTTGAAAGGGCCTCCACATTCCCTATAGCATCTTCTAACTCCGCTTGTGTTGCTTTATCTGGAATTGGGCTATCCGCTTGTGTTGCACTATCTCGGATTGTGCCCCAAACTTTGTCTTGGAGGCTTGCAAATTTTTTTATGCAATCTTGTGCATCCTTCTTCAGCTCCTTTACATCTCTTAAGTCCCGTGTGGGTAAGGTGTTAATTTGGTGCTTTAATTCTAATGCTTTATGATGATATGCTACGAGTTTTGGAACGTCGAATGCCTCCAGTAAGATCGGCTCTCGAGGCAACGTCCAAGTCAGTGGTGATTCCCGAGTCGCTTGCAGATCCGAAGTTGATGGGCGTTGTCTTGGGACGGGGTCGAGAGAAGGAGCTCTCTCAGGAGCTAAACTCGGAAGATTGGAGCGGAAGGGTGTTGTAGACGCTGAAGATAATTCTCGCATACGTTCAGTAATACAAATATTACAGAGAAATCCTTGAGGGAATTAAATTGGATAATCTCGAGGGAGGAGAATTAAATAAAGGTGGCGCAAATATTCCGTTGAATATCTTTTTCATGTAAAATAACCTAGCTAATTATTTTGGTTTAGAATGTCGGGCAATAATCCTTCTGAAAGAGCAGTTATGTCGTGAGTAACAAACGCTAACGGTATATTTAATTCCTGTTTCAATTTAGGACCATTTGGGGACGTTAAAGCGTCGGCTGCCACCGAAGAATGGGATAATGCTTTACGATGATGTGCTAAGAGTCTCGGAACGCCGAATGCCTCCAGTAAGATCGGCTCTCGAGGCAACGTCCAAGTCAGTGGTGATTCCCGAGTCGCTTGCAAATCCAAAGTTGATGGGCGTTGCCTTGGAACGGGGTCGAGAGGAGAAGCTTTCTCAGGAGATGAACTCGGAAGATTGGAGCGGAAGGGGGTTGTAGACGCTGAAGATAATTTTCGCATACGTTCAGTAATACAAATATTTCAGAGGATTCCTTGAGGCAAATTGCAGCGGTTGCAACCTATTGCGCTAAGTAACCTTCCCCACTGGCCTCTAGGGACTGAGAACCCTGTTGAGTTTGCGGAGGCGTTGCCAACTGAGCGGGTCTTTCGGAAAATTTTATAGGCATTTGAGAACCCTCCGGCGTGATGAACAAAAGCTCTCCATCCTCAGTTACAAAGTACAAGGACGCTGCATAAGCAATCAGACGACCCCTTTTGCCATGGGCCAGGGCCTCCAAGGTGGCCTGATCCAGAGGATTTTCGATGGGGATCTTGCCATTGGCTGACAGGAGAAAAGTGAGTGCTCCCGAGGGGGTTGGGACGGCGGGGATTTTACAAATTTTGGCACTGTTTGGGAATTGCAGGAAAATATTCCAGCCGCCGGGGGGATCTGGCATTTTGCGGCTGGTTATGACCCTAAAATCGCTGGCGGCGAGATCCACCGCATCTCCGCTGGATTGCTTGAGATACTCGAAATTGATGAGGGTAGTTTCCCCCCAGGGCTGCTGGATGGAGATGGTATTCAGCAGGAGATGGATTGGGATGACGCGTTTTTTTTCAAAGTTTACTAAAAGCCTTTGCGGATATCCCCTGGCATCAGTGCCTTGGATTTTCAACCATTCAGCCACTTTAACTTTTTGAAATGAATCGGCTGTTTGCGGCAGTGCGCCGTAAATCCATTGAGCGATGCCCGATTGAGAAATAAATTCCGGAAGGGGGGGATGCTTACGGGATCTCGGATCGAGTCTTCTCGGGTCGAGCCTATTTAACTCCTCGTGACTGAGATTTTCAATTGCTTCCAGGAGGAGTTCGCCCTCATGGAGAGCGTATGTAAAAGAGAGTTCTCGTTTGCAGGGGAGAGGAACGATGAGGCGAAACGAGCTTTCGTTTTCCGCAAAATGTTCGATTCGACTTTCCGAGTTGGCAAACGGAAGCCAATAACTTGCCATCACTTGATTTGTCGTACGTTGAGTGAACCAAAGAACCTGTGTTCTTTGGTTGAAAAAGACGGCCTTTTTTTCTGTCAGTGCCACAAGCTTACTACTAATCCAGGGGCCAAGTATTTGATTGCTGTCATTTAGGACCGTTTGTGGAGTTGGATAATCGGCTGCCGGTGCAATGATTTGATGAGTTGTGGAATCATATGCGGTATGGATGGAGAGCCTTTCAGCCATTTGCAACTGATGCTGATAGAGGAGCCATTCTTCCGCTCTTGCCTCCTTTTTAGGTGCCAAAGGGAGCTCTCCCTGGATGAGCAGTACGACAGCCTTCGCTTTTTCCTGATTTGCAATTTTCCTGAGACAAGCTTCGGCATCCAATGAGGAGTCGCGTCTCAAGTCCAAGGCGCTGAGCCGGACGTGTCGCGGAATATCCACTTCCCATTGTGCCACGGTGCCCTCCACGTTGATCTTTGAATGGGGGCTCAGATTCGCAATATGAATTCGAATAACCTGATTTTGCTGGTTTTTGACAATAAGAAATCCTGAATCGAGGGTGATGCTTGCATTGCTGAGAAGCGGAGCATCCGATATTTTCAGTAAATAAGACGAGCGAGTGCCCGGCCGGTCCTCCATCCGCAAGTTGCTTCCGAAGGGTAAGTTGCTCAGCGTGTAACTTCCTCCACTGCCCACAATTCGATAATTCACCTTTGCATCGACTTCAGCAGGGAATAAAAGCCCTCGAGGCGTACTGTCCAAAATCAAATCCACTGTGAGCGGATCAGAGGTAAACCCTCTGGAGCCGGTGCAGCCGGCTCCCAAGGATTTGTTGGAATTCCATGCTACAAAACTTCCATTTTTCCGCAAAATTTCCGCAACATTCTCTTCCTCGGAAGTCAGCGAGGGTGCCGTGTTTAAATAGCTGTAATCAATACGAGTGTTGGGAACACTGGGGACTAGCACCCATCTGGGAGCGGTATCCAGCGGAGCTTCACTCTCGATTTGGAAGGCCTCGCGAAGGCCAAAGCGTTCCCAATCTTTATCTTCAAAATTGTAAATCAGATTGGGGGCATACCAGCCCTGAGACTGGCTTCTGGCCACGCGCTGGCTGCCAAAAGTAATTTTCCCGGCCATAAAGTCTAATTTAGTGATAATTGCCGGATACCGTGGAATGAGTATGCCATGTTTCTTTTCCATCCCCCCGTTGAGATATGCTTTTTTGGCTTTTACGAAATAGTCTAACAGAGCGTGAACCCGCTGATTATTTTGCTCAATCTGCGTGCCTAGCGCGGAAAACCCAAAACCAAGGCCTGCTAATGGGACCGCCAGTGATCCGAAACCTGCGGCGGCGGTTCCAGCTGCGGCGGGCGTGAGCCAGCTCACCATTGCGCTCCCCGCCTGCAGGGCCAAGGCTGCTCCATTAAACGCCATTCCGATTTCGATTCCCAGGCGTTTGGCGGGATCGCTTGTCCTCGCCAGTTCATAGAAGTCGAGTCCCAGTGCTCCCGCCGTAAAGAGTCCATTAGCTACCTGGAAGACATTGCCCAACACTTGAAGCGAGCGTTCCACCGCTCCTCCGGCAGCTAATAATTGATTTACAATTTTGCCAATCTCGACGCCGTCCCCGGCGGTAGCAGCTGCCATGCCAGCTAGGTTCCAATAGAAACTCAACTTTGCAGCAGCCGACGCCCCCTCCTGTTGACGGAGAGCTCGGAGCAAAGCCATTGCAAAAAAGGCCCCATTGAGAGTGCTTGGTTGTCCCGCTCCCTCTTGCACCTCCAAGCGACCTCCCTCTTGAACAGCCAAATGGGGCTTTAAATATTCATACCCATTAGCAAGTATTTCCTGAGCGGATTTTAGGCTGGCAGCCTGCTCCGGAGAAATCGGCACCGCTTGGACGGTTCCGTCGCTGAAATTCACCGCAGGCACTAGAAACCGACCATTTGTCTCGGTCATTTGGTCCGGGAGAGCTACGTTTCTGCCGCTCTGAGGGGAGAGCTGAGCTGCTTTTTGCTCCACATCGTGGACGACGGCATGGAATGCTTTCAAAGCGAACTCAACCTTCCGCTGAGCCTCGAACTGCTTCCTCTGTTGTTCCGCATAGAGAAAGGGGCCAGCGTAGGAACTTGGCTCGTGGATTGAATCAAGAATTTGATTGGGTGCGGGCTGATAACGGATGACTTGTAATTCGCCGGTTGGAAGAAGAGCGAGCTGCCACTTGAGAACATGATCTCCTGCCAAATAAAGCCGTTTTCCGGGCTGATCGATGCCAATGGAAATGGGAACTTCCGAAAGGGTAATTTCTTTAACTAAACAGCCCGCCGAGTGGATCTGACTTCCCGCAGCCAACTGACTTTGGAGCGTGACCCCAAACTCCAACGGCGTACAACACGCTAGGATGCTGAGATGTTCAATTTCCGAAACCCTGCCCATGAGCTTAGCCAATTCCTTGGCTACATCGCTATAACTCATGAGACCCATTTGAGCATTCCTAGGATCGCCATGCCCTAAAAGCTCTATTTTGGCGTACTCTCCGGTGAGAACAGTTTGTAACGGGCTCCATTTGCCTTTCCAATCGCCCTCTTCCAAATCGGTATGGAATTTCCAGTGCCGAACGTTTCCCTTTCTGCCTTTGCTCATGGCATAAACCTCCGTTTCCGGATGCTTTTGCAAAAGGGCATGCACCGCATCTTGAAAATCGGATGGAGCATTTGTTTTCAAAACATCTTCGGGCAACACAAGCACAAGCCCGCGGCGCTCCAATTTCCCCACGCTCAATGGCGGGGCTCGATTGAGAACAGGCGCAGCGTTCCCACCACTGGTGTGATTCTCCTCGGCTGTACCCCTTGCAAGCTCCTCAAAGGGGACCGGCCGGATGGTGGCCT
>PSRL01000038.1 GCA_003176035.1 Verrucomicrobiota bacterium | reverse complement strand
TTGCGCTACTCGACGACTGAGCAACGCAGGCGCCGGATGCTTTTCAGCCCTTTTTCAGGGCGTACTAAATAGTTGCATATTCCAAAAAATTGCCATGAGGTTGCCGGCCTTCTTGCCCCAGGAGCGGCAGCCATCGGATCCCCCAACCAGTTCATCCAGCAACTTTCTCTTTTTGAGCAACAAAATACGTTCCCTGTGAAACGCCGCATCCGAAGCACCGAAACAGAAGTTCCCTTTCCCCTCGCCCCTATGATTGACCTCACCTTTCTCCTCCTCATCTTCTTTATGGTGACTTCTCGGATCTCCAAAGAACCTCAACAGGAGATGATCCAACTGCCCATTGCTCAGGCCGGCGTGCTCCCTCCGGATGCCAGTCATCGAGATATCATCAACATTGACAAAGACGGCACATTTTCAATTGGAAAAAAAAACCTCGATCGGTTGGCGCTAGAAGCCCATCTGCGTCGCCGTCTCCAAAGCGATTCCAAACGGAAATTGTATCTCCGGGCGGATGCTGCCACACCTGCTAAGAAAATCAAAGATATCCTCCGCCTGGCTACGGAAACAGGCGCAACCCAAATCCTCATGGGAGTCCATCCACCATGAAACGGAGGCCATCCTCCCCTCTGCCTGTAGACATGCCTATGGGCCCCATGATCGATATGGTCTTCCTTCTGTTGGTATTTTTCCTGGTGAACGCACGCCCTCAAATACAGGAAAAGGAAATGTCCCTTTCGCTGCCAGGTACCGTTTCCCAAGAACATCCGGTAGAAATTCCGGAAGAACTGCGGATTGTAATTTCACCCACAGGACAAGTTTTTTTAAACGATTTGGCACTGGACGGAGTGAACAGTCGCGAAATGCCCCTCTTGGAAAAGACCTTATTTAGACTCCGCGAGGCTGCCATCGCAAACCGTTCCTCACCTTTCATCATCCTCGATGTCGCCGATGCCACTCTCTACCAGCGCATCATCGATGTCCTAAACGCCTGCACAAAAGCCCAAATGACATCTATTACATTCACTCAAGACGAAGAAAATCTGTAAAGCTATTTTATGTTATGCTCTGTATATGGCGTATATTAGGAATTGGCTTATTGTTACAACAATGCACATTTTATTTACAGTCAAACAGCAAAGAGATCAATAGAACTTAGCGTCAAAGAGTGCGTTATCTAAGGCATCCATCCTGATGCAAATTAACAAGCCTGAGGCGCTATTTCGTTACTCACCATTTGCTTTTCTGACTGCACCTATCAGGTGCATTCACATACAAACAAATTAACATCAAATATAATATATGTCATTAACACCAGTCACTAATCACGTCTCAAAATTGCATCCCTCTTTGCAGGGCGCAACTCCCTGTTTCAATGACGCACATCTTCCGGAAGCGGCTACTCGCCACGACTCACCCCGGGAAACTCTCATGAGGTTAGTCAATCAATTGACAACTCAATTATCGATTACGGAATTAATGGACCTCAAACAAGCATTAACCATACTGATCAAGGACATTTCCAAAAATCAGATCCGCGAACTCACGGTACATCTTAAGAAAGAATTAGACGAAGTTTTAAAGGAAATTGTCAAAAAAAAGACCCGCGAATTTGAACTGGAATTTAAGAAAGAATTGGGTGGACTTATCGAGGAAATTGCCAAAAATAAGGCCCGTAATCTCAAACCAGAGGACAGAGCTTTGCTTGCTGAGAATATCAGACGATTGCTGGGCAGGGAAATGATGAGAGCGGAACACCCCACATCTCATGCTGCTTTCATCTCAAAACTGAATCAGAAAGTTCTGAAGGAACATCTCAAAGGGCAAGTTCTGAACGTAACAAATAACGTCATGGACATCTTAGGTAAGAACACAGGCACTGCGTCCCTTGTTCAACTCGGATTCATGGGAAAGGCCCTGGAACACAAAGCCTCCGAACAACTTGAGGATGAGCTCTTGGCAAGTGTTCATGCAAATGAGCTGGCTCAGATCTCGCCCCGAATCGCTCCCAAATTAGTTGCAGATGGCCTAAATGCAGTGGCAAGGGAAACAGTGCAACTTGCAACAATGGCAAAAGCTGCTTAAAACCCATCCAAAATGTATGGAGACGGCGCGCTCCCAGGATTTCTCAGACAAGGGACAATCACTGAATCAGGGCTAATATCCACTGTGAACTTAGCCAGGTTTAGCGACACACCTTGGTCCAGGATCGTCGGAATTGCGCCGTCTTCCATACTCTTTTAAAACCTTTCCCAAAACCTAGGCCCCCCTCCCAAAACCTAGGGAGGCCGACGTCAGATGGAAGTCGTCTGGCGGCTGCCGGATGGACTCTTTCTTGCAACACACCCAGGAGAAAAAGCGCCTCAAAGGCATGCTCATTTTATAGTTCTTTCGCTTTTTAATACCATCGGTGGCATTACCTCATTTTGGCGCCTCGCCTGGTATTACCTCACTTGGCGTTTCGTCTGGCTCCAAATTTCTGGCAACGCCGGTCTTCCTAGATTCCGGGAGAGTAGGGACGGTAAAGCGCAACAAAACGAGCTGAGGCAACAATGGATCACAGCAAAAAAGAGTGGGATAGGAAAAAATTAATCGCATCGATTTTGATTGTGGCCGGTGCACTGCATCTAGGGGCCATAGTCATCGCGGGCTTCTTTGTTATAGCCCGAAATTTCTTGCCCGATGTACCCGCCTTGGAAGTCAAAGCCAACGTGGAATTCCCGGCAAAAGTGAGAAAACATCGGATCGAAATGCGTCAGCTGGAAATGGCGCGACCTAAAGTGAGCGCGCAGGAGCTTTTAAAAAGCGTGCATCCGACAGCGCTTTCACTTCCGCAGATGCCGCCCCTTCCCAAATTCAACTCGACAGCATTTGCTGATCTGGCAACCGAATTGAGCGTTGATCACCAATCCCCAAACGGAATGAATTGGTCCGCCGCAGGACAAAACAGTTTTTTTGGCGTCGGTACTGAAGCCAAGCGCATCCTGATTCTCTATGACATCTCGAAAACCGTCGTCAATGCGGCTAACCGTGCCGCCGTCCCCATGGAAGCGATCAAAAAAGAAAGCTGTCGCTTGATTGAAGAGCTTGGAATTCAATGTCGATTTGGCTTAGCTCAATTTGCAAGGAATTACGCATTCTTCCACGACACTCTTTTACCGGCAACCGATGAAAACCGTCGACGTGCCAAAGAGTGGTTGAATCAATGGTTCGCTACAACAGGAATGATGCCCCGCTCCACCCCAAACTTAGTTTCCGGAGGCCCTGGCTTTCTTCAAGTCTTGATTCGCGCTTTCCATTTGGAACCCGAGGTCATTTATATCCTGAGTGACGGTGGCTTCTATCGCCAGAGTGGGCCCATCCCCTATGATGAAATTCAATCTACCCTTCGCACTCTGCAACAAAAACGCGCACTCCCCATAAAAATCCACTTCTTTGCCATAGGCATGAAAGACGACCTCTACGGAGAAATGCGAAAGATCCTCGCGCCACACGGCGGCACCATTCGCAAACTTTAAAAATCTGTTAAAGTTATTTTTTGATCTCTCGCCCATAGCGGAAATCTAAAATTCGAGTATATTTGGTGGGGGGGGCTATAAGAGCTTCTCACGGCCTCTTCCTAGAAGCTTCTCACGGCCTCTTCCTAGAAGCTTCTCACGGCCTCTTCCTAGATTTTGGGAGAGGTTCTACGTAAAAATATTCCACCAGCAAATCCTAATTCCTTAAAACGCCAACCCCATATGATCCACCTGTCAGCCGATCACAGTAGCATTCAAAAGAGTACAATGGAAAAGATAGGAGCTTCGCTTGCCGCCGCAAAAGCAGCCCAAAAAAAGCGCCTCGGTATCAATGGCTCGGAATCCCGAGTTTCTCTCCTATCCCCGGAAGAAAAACAACGCGAACTCCTGGAACTACGACGGCAGGAAGCAACGCAAAAATTGCTTCAAATACTTCTTGAACATCAGAAACGGGAACTCAGCCTGGCCTCTGAGAATCTTACTCGAGAGCCCAATTATAGAAACCGAGTCAAATTAGACATAGAAACCCTAGCCACCGCCAGACCTTCATTCGTGTAACTGCATTACCGTTGGCTTAGGCTTACAAGTGAATCCGAATTGCCTAGGAGCGGAGTGCGGATGAAAGAAGAGGAATATCACTTGCAGAAGATTCTTTACGCTTTATTTCAATACTAAGCTGGAACCGAAAATCAGAGCGTTTTTAATTACATAGTTACATGCTGTTGCCAGGGCCGGCCGCTGCCGAATGCTTGCCAGCCCTTTTTCAGGTGTACGAATTAGCGTCTAAAGCACCCGCAAATGGACCGAAGTAACCCCCGATTTCACCATACCGATACTTTTTGCCGCTTCGAAGCTGAGGTCGATGATTCGCCCTTTAATATAAGGTCCCCGGTCATTGATACGGACTACTACTTGCCTGCCATTTCTGAGATTTGTCACAAGCACACGCGTGTTAAAAGGCAGTTGCCGATGAGCTGCAGTAATGTCCCTCCGATGGTAGCATTCTCCACTGGCTGTTAGCCGCCCAATATCCCGCCCGCCATACCAAGATGCTTTGCCCACCTGAGTGTCTTGCATAGAGCCGGTTGAGGCCAATTGGTCGCCGTTTTTGCCATGACGAGAATCAGCACCGTATGCGGAGACAATGGCCATTCCAAAGAAGATCACAGCGAAAAGCCGTGAGCTTTTTCGAATCAGCGAAGTGTCTGAGAGCCGAGTCATCCGGTGACTATTGCCATAAATCCCCTAATTTCAACAAAAATTAGAATGAGCGGCAGGTCCTTAGCAGATTGGAACGGAAATTGCTTCGACAAATAGGTCCGATTTTTGCAAAAAGAACCGGCAGTCGGGCTTTTTACAGAGGGTAAACCGCTCCCTGATAGCGGATCAACAAGTGAGGGAAAAATTTCGATGAAGAAAAAAATGGCGGCTGAGGACGGCAGCAAAACACAACCCACCCGGAGGGCATTGCGGCAGAATTCATTATATGATCCTTCTTTTGAACACGATGCATGCGGCGTAGGCTTCGTTGCGGATGTGAATGGCCGCCGTTCAAATCGAATTTTAAAAATCGGCTTAAAATCAATCTGTGGCTTGATGCACCGCGGCGCCTTGGATGCTGACGCCAAAACGGGCGATGGAGCAGGTATTGCCACCCAGATTCCCTATAAAATTTTTGTCCCTCAGGTTGCGAAGCTGGGGCATCATCTTTATCAGGAAAGTGACCTCGCGGTAGGAGTGCTTTTTCTGCCGCACGACAACGCTTATGCTCAAGCCCGAGCAAAAACGATTACAGCTGAGGTACTCGAAAAGAGAGAACTCTTTTTATTCGGATGGAGAGAAGTCCCTCTGAATCTGCATGTTCTTGGGGATAAGGCAAAATCAACGCTTCCCCGGATTGAACAGGTCTTAATCGGGCGTCCCTGGGGCATTTCAAACGACGACTATGAACGGCGCCTTTTTTTGGCCCGTAACGAAATCGAAGACCGGGCGGCCGCGGATCAAATTCGACATTTTTATATCCCTTCCTTTTCCCATCGAACACTCGTTTACAAGGGACTGCTCGTTTCAGGGGCGCTGGAAAAGTTTTATCCCGACCTTTCTCACTCCGCTTATGAAACCGCACTCTCGGTATACCATCAGCGATATAGCACCAACACCTTTCCAACATGGTCGCTGGCACAACCATTTCGCATCTTGGCGCACAATGGGGAAATTAACACCATCCGGGGGAATCGAAGCTGGATGTATGCGCGCGAATCGGAACTTGGCGCCGATTTTTGGGGAAAAGACATTCAGCTCCTTAAGCCTATTATTCAACCCGGCGGCTCCGATTCCGCTAGCTTAGATAATGCCCTGGAAATCTTGTCGATGTCCGGTCGCAACCTATTACACGCTTTAACAATGCTGGTCCCACCGGCGCCGGACGAATATTTTTCCCCGGAGCTGAGGGCATTCTACGAGTACAATGCCTGCCTGTGCGAACCTTGGGATGGCCCGGCAGCGCTTGTGTGCACCGATGGCATCACCGTAGCAGCCTGTTTGGACCGAAATGGATTACGGCCTGCTCGATACAAATTGACCGATGATGGAATTTTTGTCCTGGGCTCAGAAATGGGAGTCTCCGGATTGAGGTCCTCCGGGATCATTGAAAAAGGCAGATTGGGTCCTGGAGAAATGATAGCAATCAATACTGCTGAAGGACGTTTATTACGAGACCGCGAAATCAAGGAATTTTTGGCAAAACAACAGGACTACGCCGGATGGCTGAAAAAACATAGAATCGAATTCCCATTGGAAACAAAAACTCATGCGAATTCCTCGGATCTTTCTCAACTGCTCCGGAAACAGATTTGCTTTGGTTATTCGAGCGAAGAAGTCGACATGGTACTGACCCCCATGTTGAGAGACGGAGCCGAGGCGGTAGGCTCAATGGGCGATGACACCCCCCTGGCAATTTTGTCTCTGCGTCCCCGATTGCTTTACACTTACTTTAAGCAACTTTTCGCCCAGGTCACTAATCCGCCCATCGACCCCATCCGCGAGAAATTAGTGATGTCTCTGGATTGCATTTTAGGACTGCGCCGCAATCTCCTGAGCGAAACACCCGAACATGCCGAAGTTATCCTGGTAAAGTCCCCAATTCTTACGGATCAGGAACTGCGCCGTTTGACAGCCGTAGGTGGAGTCCACACTGCGAGGACCCTCAGCGTCGTTTGGCCGCTGCAAGAAGGCAGAAACGGCTTGCAGCCGGCTCTTAGCCGCATCTGTGCCGAGGCCGAACGGGCGGTTGACGATGGAGTGCGACTCCTGACCCTTTCCGACCGAGCAGTAGGGAGTAAACATGTGCCAATCCCCATGCTTTTGGCAGTCGGGGCGGTTCATCATCATCTTTGTCGCGTTGGGAAAAGGATGCGCGTCAGTATCCTCTGCGAAACCGGAGAGGCGCGGGACGTCCATCAAGTCGCCTGCCTAATTGGCTATGGCGCAAGCTGTGTCAATCCTTACTTGGCCTTCGACACTATCCAAGAACTGTCGGCAAGGGACTCTCGGGATTTCTCAGAAGCTGTTTCGAAATATAGAACCGCTCTCGAAAATGGCTTGCTGAAGATCATGTCCAAGATGGGCATCGCTATGCTGAGCAGCTATCGAGGCGCTCAAGTTTTCGAAATCATCGGCTTGGCAACCTCATTGGTTGAAGAATGCTTTACCGGCACCCCCTCTCCGCTTGGTGGAATTTCGTACGAAGAAATTGCGGACGAAAGTTTACAGCGACATGCCGGAGGTTTTGAAACACAAGCTGAAAAATTGGAAGACTTTGGCTATTATCGGTCTCGTCGCACGGGAGAGGTGCATGTGGTGTCTGCTCCCGTAATCCAAAATTTCCATACCTTCGTAGGGATTAAAGGAGCCGATAAAGCGGGTAAAGAAGAGGACTATAAAAAATATGTGGACAGTGTCTTAAGCGCACGACCCCACTCTTTAAGAAATCTTTTGGAATTTGTTCCGCGGAGTAGCGGTGCCATTCCGTTGGAAGAGGTGGAACCCATCGAAGAGATCCGTCGCCGATTCACCACCGCTGGCATGTCTTTGGGCGCACTCAGCCCCGAAGCTCACGAAACCTTGGCAATCGCCATGAATCGCATCGGGGGAAAATCCAATAGCGGCGAAGGAGGCGAAGACCCCGCACGCTTTCATAGAAGAAGCGACGGAGACTGGGCCAATAGCGCAATCAAACAGATTGCATCCGGCCGTTTTGGCGTGACGGCCGCTTATTTGGCCAGTGCCAAAGAAATCGAAATCAAAATGGCGCAGGGAGCCAAGCCCGGCGAGGGAGGCCAACTCCCCGGCCACAAAGTCAGCGCCTACATTGCTCAACTTCGTCATGCGGTTCCAGGCGTCACACTGATTTCTCCCCCTCCTCACCACGATATCTATTCCATCGAAGATCTCGCCCAACTGATTTACGATCTCAAACAAGTAAATCCTCGTGCTCGTGTGTGTGTAAAACTAGTCGCTGAAACGGGCGTCGGCACTATTGCC
>PSRL01000082.1 GCA_003176035.1 Verrucomicrobiota bacterium | reverse complement strand
TTGCGCTACTCGACGACTGAGCAACGCAGGCGCCGGATGCTTTTCAGCCCTTTTTCAGGGCGTACTAGTTACATTTTGCAAAAAATTGCCGGAGGCGGCCGGCCTTATTGCCCCGGGTCCGGCAGCCGCCGGCTCGCCCCAACCGGTCCGTCCGGCAGCTGCCGGATGATTCTTCTCTTCCGAACATGGTGTGTGTTGCCCAAAGCGACCAATATCGCGGTGGATATCCTTCGCTTTAAGGGCTTCCTGCTTTTCCGAAGGGCTTTTGGCAATGCCAGGGCTTTTGGCAATGCCCTCCGGATCTTGAGAGATTTCATATTTGCCAGAGGTTGTAAAAGAAGAGGCGAAGCCGGTGAGATTTCTTTCTGGCAAATAGCCTGGTACTAAAAGATAGTCGGTTTGGCTATGTCAACCCACTTATTTACAAGCGTTGTTACCGGAGGAGCAGGATTTCTGGGGTCTCACCTAGTTGACCGTCTGCTGGCTGAAAAACACAATGTCATAGCCGTCGATAACCTAGTCACTGGCAGTGTGGCAAACATTGAACATCTCGCTGGGAACAAAAATTTTAAATTTATCTGCCAAGACGTAACCCAATACATTTTTCTGCCCGGTCCAGTCGATTTTGTTTGGCATTTTGCAAGCCCGGCAAGTCCGATCGACTATTTGGAATTGCCTATTCCCACATTGAAAGTTGGTGCGCTCGGGACGCACAATTCCCTAGGTCTCGCAAAGAACAAAGGAGCCGCCTTCTTACTTGCATCCACATCGGAGTGTTATGGAGATCCGCTGGTTCATCCGCAAAATGAGGACTACTGGGGCAACGTAAACCCCATTGGCCCGAGAGGAGTTTATGATGAAGCCAAACGTTTCGCGGAAGCAATTACGATGGCTTACCATCGGTATCATCAGGTCAACGCGAAAATCGTCCGCATTTTTAATACATATGGTCCGCGAATGCGTCTGAAGGACGGGCGCGTTGTGCCTACTTTTATCGGACAGGCATTGAGTGGTGAGCCATTGACCATCTTTGGAGACGGTTCGCAAACTCGCAGCTTTTGTTATGTGACGGATTTGATCGAGGGCATTTATCGGCTGATGATGAGTGATTACCATCACCCACTAAACATTGGGAATCCAAATGAGATGACGATTCGACAATTTGCCGAAGAGATCATTCGCCTCACCAATACTTCATCCACTCTTGACTTTCGTCCACTTCCCATTGATGACCCAAAAGTGCGACAGCCCGACATTTCTCGGGCGAAAAAAATCCTCGGATGGGAGCCTGAAGTGACTTTCGAAGAAGGAGTACGCAAGACAATTCGGTTTTTTCAAGATCGGATTCGGAATGCTTAAAACCTCTCCAAAAATCCAGAGCATTCATTTATTAAATAACCATTTACTTGCAAGAAATTGCCGGCCTTTCTCAATATTTGGAAAGGTTTTAAGAATTTTTGGGCGCCGCCCGGAGCACGGATTCAACAACTCCGTTGTCCGACATCTACCGGATTTTTAGGAGCCAGTCGGAGTAAATTATTGACTCATCTCTTTCTCCGGCAGCCGCTTGACGGACATAGTTGCGTCATGCGAAAATACACAACTCTCTCTCAGTGAGAAAAATTCTATGGCTCGGGACTCGAAAATTTGCGTTGCTGAGTTGGGGACGCGGTCTGTGACACTTGCCGCATTTCGGTTAGTTGCAGCCGGAGGTCTTCTGCTTCATTCTTTAACACAAGAAAAACTGACTGCGGACTTTCCCTCGAAAAGCAGTTGCCATGAGCACCTGAAGACCCTCCTTCGGGAATGGCGAGAAAAAGAAAAAATCAAATGGGGAGAAAGACTCACAGTTGGCTTAGCATCCGAGAGCTTGCTCATCCGATTTTTGAAGTTGCCAGGCACCTGCCTCGAGGACGTGCAGGCAATCATGGATTTTGAAGCGCAGCAAAATATTCCACTTCCCCTGAATGAAACAGTCTGGGATTACCAAATCATTGGTCCCGCTTTTGAAGGAATTTGGGACGTCGTCCTAGTTGCCACAAGGAAGACTGTCTTTTCCGAATTGAAACAAACCGCGATGGGAGCGGGATTTTTCCTTGAAAGGGTGGATGCTGCTCCGTTGGCTCTTTATAACGCCTTTCGATTCAACTATGCCGATGCCAAAGGGTGTTCGTTAATCATCGAATGTCAGATGGATTCGATGAATCTGATTTTTTCTGAAAACGAAAAACTCCTTATCCACACCGCTCGATTCCCTGGTCCTTTTCGAAACCCCTCGGCTGCCGATAAATTTCCGGAGGCTGTTCTTTTGAGAGAGTGGGAAAATTCAGTGGAACGGACCCAAAGGGAAATAGAACATTCGATTGCATTTTACTGCAATCATCACGGGGGCGCGCTTCCCAGCCGGATTTTCATTTGTGGAACCCCCGAAATCAGCGGTCTGCAACAGGCTCTTAAAGAAAAAATGCAAATAGAGGTAAATATTTTTAATCCTCTGAGAAACATTCAGATGACTGCCGTCCCTCCTCTTGCCTCGCTCGGATCCATTATCGGGCTGGCGACTCGCGAATTAAAAAACGTGCCCCTTGAAATCAATCTCCTCTCTTCCGAATCCATTCGCGAAATCGCCTTTATTAGAAAGAAACCATTTTTAACTGCTTCCGCTTTTTGTCTGTTTTTAACGCTCATAAACGGTTGGCTCTATTTCTCCAAAGCCATTGCACTAAAGACCAGTACCCTAAAAAACGCGGAAGCCCAACTCTCCACTTTAGAAATACGAGCGGCCGAATTCCAAAGACTTCGCAGCGAAAAGGAGCAACTTACAGCCCGCTTAATCCCTATTTTAGAAGCGCTTCAACGGGGGACCATTTGGCCAACTCTTATCAATGCGTTAGAAACAAGCCTGCCTCCCAAATTTATTTGGATCACTCGGCTGGAACCTATCGTCGGCAACCAACCGGTCCTTCCGTCTCCCTCTGAATGGGACAAGCCAAGAAAGCAACCCGAGCAGGCTGCTGCATTGAAAACCGGCTGGCACTTGCTCATCGAGGGACTTTATTTGGAGAATCCCAGTCAAGCAAAAGTAGTTGATCAATTTGTCCACAATCTCGCCGCTCTTTTTTCAATTCCAGACAAAACGCAAGTGATCCGGTTACGGGATACCCCGGATGGCGAACATTGGGCTTATCGATACAGCCTCATACTCCCATTGAACTAAAATGAGCCGGAAAAGCATACTTGCTCTAATGACTTGGGCTATTTTTGCGTTTTCGACGCTGCTTATTGCAGCCGCAGGGCTCTCTATCACCTACAGAGATTATAAAGCCATTTCGAAAAACGTAGATGACATCTCGAAGCAGGTTTCTCGGCTCCAAAACAGTCTTCCCCCTGCCTCTTCCTTTCCTCGAATTACAGCTCAAAGCAAAGAGTATGCCCACGAGGGTGCCAAGTTGATTGGGATGCTGCCCCAATTTCCGA
This sequence comes from Verrucomicrobiota bacterium, assembly GCA_003176035.1. Lineage (GTDB taxonomy): Bacteria > Verrucomicrobiota > Verrucomicrobiia > Chthoniobacterales > Xiphinematobacteraceae > Xiphinematobacter. Next base: position 1,643 of record PSRL01000082.1, on the reverse strand, counting down.
AACAACCGACGACGCCCCAGCTTTTTCAAGACAAACTCCGCGAGAGAGTGTCCACCATTATTGCAAAAGCAAGCGGTGCTAACGTCGGATTTCCTCCAAATTTTTATCTCGGATTTGATGCCTATCGAGCAACCCTGCCATCGCAGCGTATGACCTCTCAACTAGATCGCGAATTAGAAGTCATTTTCACCCTCGTCAGCCAATTAATAGATTTGCGAGTGTTGGACATATTGAGGCTTTATCGTTTTCCTTCCGCCGAGGAATCCCCAGTGGCCTCATGGAGTTCCCGAACTTCGAAAGAGCACAGGATTTTTGATCTCTGTTTTGCCTCGGATCAACAGACACTGCGCGAAATTTTGAATTTCGTTCTAAAATTTCCCTACCTGATGAGCATCGAAGCAATGCAAGTCATTTCCTCCTCGGACACCCAGCCAAAAAAATGCGAGGCGAAAATCGACGGAATCCCGATGCGGACTCCTGCGAGTCAGAATGCGGCCTCTCCGAAAATCAAGCTCCTTTTCGAAAAAGAGAGACTGTTAGTAACACTTCGCATAGCAATGTCCCTGCTCTATAGCGAAACAGCTATAAAATGATAACAACTCTGTGGGTCTTTCCCTCAGTCATTGTTGCAAAAGCAAGTCCATATCATGGATTTGGCCTTGCTTTTGCGCCGCGCCCGAAGAAAAAATACCCTCCAAATTTGTGATCATTTTATAGGTGTTTCGCTATACATCCCACACCAATGCTTCCTCTCCCTACGCCCCATCCCGCCTGCCACGGCGCCGACAAATTCCATCAGCTCCGCCTCTATTTTTTTACTTCATTTTCCTCCATGGTCTTTCCCGAAGAAAACCACAAACTCTGACACCTGTAAAACTTAACGAAGTAGTGCTAATTCTTTGTTAATAAATGCTCTAAATCAGCTGCTCGTGCGAAAAATTGTAATTGCCTCCCTCAGAGTGCGGCAATGACATGCTTGGACGGTCCTTAAGAGAGAGGTCTTCTGGTGGTGCCAGCCTCAGCTCCTCGGGAGAGGAGAGGAGGTGGGAGGTTCGAAAAGGCTTTTGTGTTTCTTGGGGTTCCAGGGGGCGGTATTCTTGCCGAAGTGGATCAATTTTTGAGAGGGGATGTCGGTCCGCACCGTATTTAAAATTTAATCCCGTCAGTAATTCGATGTCGCTAATGGCTGTTTGATAGGTTTCAAATTGCCCAAATGGGACCTCGGGTGCACGCTCAATCCCAAACTTCTCCAGGGTTTCCGCCTGGCTCAGGAGATAGGCCGTCGCAAATAATTTCTTTTGAGAATTTACGGCAACCACAATTTTCCAAAAAGAAAGGGGATATTGAACGTTTCTATATTTAGGGTCCTGCTGCGAGAGGACGGGACCGGTGATAATTTGCGCCTTAAAGTTGCTAGCTTCAATACAGTCTTCGAGAATGTAATGTTCTAATTCGAACCAGAGAGGCGTTTCGTCGCCTTTCTGATTAAATTGTGAATGCATGGGGACACAGTTGGTCCAACAGCAACTATCTTCCGCAGCCTGCAGAGCTTCTTGCGGAGTTTTTCCCCACCGAACATCTTTATGGCGGGTGAGATGGCCTCGGTCGAAGTAATTACTTTCATACAACCACCCATCGATCTG